>NZ_JAILZZ010000063.1:0-13796 GCF_023512215.1 Kyrpidia sp.
CCGACATGGGACCTTCCTAGGACCGCAAAAGTTTTAAGGGCCAGCCTGGCCCGGCGGTATGTTTGGCTGGGTCTAAATCATGAAACCCACTTTCCCTTTCATTTTTGGGAAATCTCAAGCCAAAACTACACCACTTGACGGGACACTACCAATTTTCATGAGGATCTCGTTTTCGATGCAGCGGGCAGCATAAGTGGCCAATTTTGTCCCCTTGTGGGGTTGAAAACTTTCAATGGCTTTGATCAGCCCGATTGTGCCGATGGAAATCAAATCTTCGGTGTCCTCGCCGGTGTTTTCGAATTTCTTGATTATATGGGCCACAAGCCGCAAATTGTGCTCGATCAGCAGGTTGCGCGCCCGTTCGTCTCCCTCGGCCATCTGTTTTAGGTATTGTTCTTCTTCCTCTTCAGACAGTGGATGGGGAAACGCACTGTTCTTGATATAGGAGACGAACAGGGCAATCTCCCGCACCACCAGGGCCAACAGCGCCGTCAATCCGGCCACTGGACCACCTCCCATCCCCTAGGAACCCGGCGCGAAAAGGCTCCGGTTTATGTATATGCGGGGCGAGCAGGGGGGTGACCCTGTCCGGCCCCGTACCTGTAAGAGGCGACTGAGATGACTTCGAAAAATGATCCCGACCAAAGAAACGTCGAGGTGATCCAATGGCGCATGACCTTCATGGTGGAACCAGATGCTCAGGCCTCGGACGCATCGAGCTCAAGATACCGCGTTTGCCCGTGGAATACCACGAGAGGTTCTCGTTTGCGGATATAGCGTGGGCATGAAAAAAGGGGGATTCCCCCCTTGTGCACCTAAATACCAAGATACACCGTCCCGTTGCGGTATTTTCCCAGCAGATTCAAGAATTGGACAAGCGCCGTTCTTTCATCGTAACTCCACCCACGGCCCAGTGCTCTTCCGCAATTTCATAAATGGCGATTCGAATCGCCTCCCGGGATCCCCCCAAACTTCGATGGACGGCTTCAGTGACCTCCTCGATCAGCCGCTTTTTAATGGCCGGCGACCGACCTTCCAGTATGTGTATTTGAATCAACGGCACATTCTCAACCCCTTTCGCAGTCCCGACCCTTGCCTCCCCCTTCCGGCCATCGACCAGGAAGGGCAAGATGCGGCATTTCAGTCTACGGCAAGTTCAATGATTCCCATCCCGTCAAAGATGACTTGTATCCAATCTCCCGCCTTCACCGGCACGGCCTCGGTGATACCCCCGGTCAACACCACCGCTCCGGCTTCAATGATTTTCCCGACGCGGGACAGCATCTGCGCCAACAGAATCACCGACCGCACCGGGTGGCCCAGTACCGCCGCCCCCGCTCCGGTCACCACGGCCTCTCCATTCTTGCGCACCGTGACCCCCACCTCGTCGAGGCGAATCCCGTACGGGAGGTACACTTGCTCACCCACGTAGAATTTTGCCGAGGACGCATTGTCGGCCACTCCGTCCTCCAAAGTAAACGAAAAATTTTCGTATCGGCTGTCGATCACTTCCAAAGCCGGCATGACGCACTCTGTAGCGGCCCACACATCCCGGGCCGTCACATGCGGTCCTCCCAAGTCGTGCTTGAGAATAAAGGCAAATTCAGGTTCTACCCGTGGATGAATCAGGCCGGCAAGGGACAGACGCGGCTTTCTCAATTCCATGGACGCCATCAGCCGTCCGTAAACCGGTTCATCGACTCCCACCGAAATCTGTTTCGCCCGGCTGGTCAACCCCATCTTCCACCCGGTCGGACGATCTCCCCGGGCCTCCGCCGCTTCCACACAGAGCGCCTGAATGCGATACGCATCCTCCACCGTTAGGTCAGGATATTCCGCGGTCAGCTTTTTCATCGGACGTCCCGACAACTGATGTTCCATCACCCGCCTGGCCAATTGCGATAAATCCACCCACTTCGTCCCCCCTACATCCGACTTTCTTGCAATCCTCCGGCTCCCACCCTTGGGGTCGCACGTTCTGCCAATTCCGCCGCCACATCCACAATCATATCTTCCTGACCGCCCACAACCTTCCGTTTCCCCAGTTCCACCAGAATATCCCTAGCATCCACATTGAACTCTTCCGCAGCCTTAAACGCGTGCAACAAGAAGCTGGAATACACACCCGCGTAGCCCATGGTGATGCTGGCCCGATCCGTTTGCACGGGACGGATCATCCGCGGACGGACAATATCTTCCGCCGCATCCATAGCCACATAAAGATTGATTCCGGTCTCGATTCCGGCTTTCTCCGCGACGGCCGCCAGCAACTCCAACGGCGTATTCCCCGCCCCGGCTCCCAGCCCGGCCAGGCTGGCGTCGATCCTCGTCGCGCCCGCCTCCACCGCGGCCAGGGAGTTGGCCACCGATACTCCCAAATTATTGTGGGCATGGAATCCGACTTCCACATCCGCATCCAGAGCTTCCCGCAAGGCCGACACTTTTTCGCGCACCTCATCCATGAGCATGGCCCCGGCCGAGTCGACCACATAGACCGTTTGAGCGCCGTACGAAGCCATTTTTTTGGCTTCCTCGACCAAAACGGACGCGGCGACGCTGTGGGCCATCATCAAGAAACCGACCGTTTCCAATCCCAGTTTTCGCGCCTCGCCAATGTGCTGCTCCGACACATCCGCCTCGGTGCAGTGGGTCGCCACCCGGATGACCCGGATCCCCCAATCCACCGCCCTCTTCATATCTTCGACGGTGCCGATCCCCGGCACGAGCAATGCCGCGACCTTGCTCCGCCGGACCGCCCCGCACACCGCCCGCAGGTAGTCCTCTTCGGTTTCCTTCGAAAATCCATACTGGATCGAACTGCCTCCCAAACCATCACCATGGCTCGCTTCAATGATCGTCACCCCCGTGCGATCCAAAGCTTCGGCAATGACCCGCGCGTCCTCCACACTGAACTGGTGGCGCACCGCATGCATACCGTCCCGGAGCGACACATCGGTGACCCGGATCTTTTGTTTCTCCACCTTTCGTCCCCCTTACCGTTGCACCATTGATCGGTTTTTTGCAAACTCTTCGCCCACCTTGGTGGCGGCCGCCGTCATGATGTCGAGGTTTCCGGCATACACCGGCAGAAAATCACCCAATCCTTCCACCTCGATCGAAATGCTGACCACACGGTCGCGGTAAATCGGCTCCCGGTTCAACCGATACCCCGGAACAAAGGTCTGGACATGTGCCACCATTTCCCGGATGGACCGGTCGATGGCCTCGTGGATGTGGCTTCCCGTCTCATCAATCAGGCAAGAGACCGTGTCGCGCATCAGAATCGGCGGCTCCGCCGGGTTCAGAATGACAATGGCTTTCCCTTTACGGGCTTGCCCGATCACCTCTAACGCTCTCGCCGTCGTCTGGGTAAACTCGTCAATGTTCTGCCGCGTTCCCGGCCCGGCGCTCTTGCTGGCCACCGTGGCCACGATTTCCGCATAAGACACCCCGACCACACGACTCACGGCTCGGACCATCGGAACCGTGGCCTGACCGCCGCAGGTGACCATGTTCACGTTCGGGGCATCCAGGTGTTCCCCCAAGTTCACAGCCGCGATCACATACGGTCCCACGGCGGCCGGAGTCAGATCAATCGTCTGGATTTGTGCTTCCCGCAACCACTTCGAATGTCTGACATGAGCTTTTGCGCTGGTGGCATCAAACACGAGATCCGGCCGCACCCCGCGCTGCAGCGCCGCTTTCAATCCGTCCGCCGACGTCTCCAGACCCAATTGATGGGCCCGCCTCAGCCCTTCCGATTCCGGGTCGATTCCAATCATCCATCGTGGTTCGATCCATTTGCTGCGCATGAGTTTGAACATCAGGTCTGTGCCGATATTTCCCGACCCGACAATTGCAGCCGTTGCCTTTTTCATTCAGCAGCCTCCCGTGTCAAAACTTGTGTGTCCACGAAACCCAGTCGCCCAAAGGACGCGGTGTACCACGCTCCCGCCTTCACGGTGACCGCCGCACTGATCGCACCTGACAACACCACGTGTCCGGGCTGAAGAATCGTTCCGAATTCCGCCAATTTGTTGGCCAGCCAGGCAACCCCCATCGCCGGGTGTCCCAGCACCGCCGCACCAGTACCCGTCTGCACCATTTCGCCGTTTTCATACAGAACCATCCCCACCCGTTCCAACCCCGCGTCGGTCACCCGGGTGGGCCGGTTTCCCAAGACAAAACAGCCCGACGAAGCGTTGTCCGCCACCGTATCAGGAAGCCGAATCCGCCAGTTCTCGATGCGGCTGTCGACAATTTCGATAGCGGGCACCACATACTCTGTCGCCTGCAGCACGTCATGGAGGCCAAGACCGGGCCCCTTTAGTTCTTTTTTCAAGACAAAGGCAATCTCGGCCTCAACCCGCGGCTGCAGGAGCGGGTGCTTCACCGGCACTCCCGAGGGATATTGCATCGACTTCAGCAGGTGACCGTAATCCGGCTCCCTGACCCCCATCATTTCCTGCATGGGACGGCTGGTGAGGCCGATTTTGTGCCCGACGATCCCATCTCCCGCGGCAAGCTTACGATGAATAAGCGCCAGTTGAATCTGATACGCTTCTTCAACGGTGACCCCGGGTTCCTGTTCGGTCAGCGGTGGGATCGGGGAGCGATCCTGTTCTGCCAACAGCAGCCTTTTTGCCCATTTTTCTACTCTCTCCGGGTGCACCCTTTTGTCCTCCTCACAGCTTTACACACACATTGGTCAATTCCGTAAAGAATTCAAAACTGTGTACTCCGCCCTCCCTGCCGATCCCGCTTTGCTTCATTCCACCGAAAGGTGTTCGGAGATCCCGCAAAAACCAAGTATTGATCCAGATGACTCCCGCCTCGATCTGGGCGGCCACCCGATGGGCCCGTTTGAGATTCGTTGTCCAAATCGTCGCGGACAGCCCATAATCGGTGTCGTTCGTTTGTTCGATCACTTCTTCCTCGGAATCGAAGGGTTGAACCGTGATGACCGGCCCAAAAACTTCGTGGCGGACAATCTCACAATAGCGATCCACGTCCACGATCACAGTGGGCTCCAGGTAATACCCGCGTTTCAGATGAGCCGGCCGGCCACCGCCAATGAGAATTCGCCCCCCGTCCTCGACGGCCCGCTCGATAAACCCTTCCACGCGCAGGAGGTGTTCTTGGCTGATTAATGCCCCCACATCCGTCCCCGTATCCATGGGATCTCCCACGGTCAAGGAGGCGATTCGATCCGTCATGCGCCGCAGGAACTCATCATAGAGAGGACGCTCCACGTATACCCGCGACCCGCACAAACACAGTTCCCCCTGATTGGCAAAACTTGAGCGGATCGTCGTTTCCACCACATCCTCCAGGTCCGCGTCGGCGAAGATGATGTTGGGGTTTTTCCCCCCCAGTTCAAAGGACAATTTTTTGAGATTGGAAGCGGCCGCACGCATCACCGCCTTTCCCGTAGCGGTTTCCCCTGTCAGAGAAACCAAGTCCACATTCGGGTGTTCGGTCAGTGCCGATCCAGCCGCATCGGGCCCAAATCCGTGCACCACATTGAGCACTCCGTCGGGCAATCCCGCCTCCTGACAGATCTCCGCCAATCTGGTCGCGGTCGTGGGCGTCAACTCCGCCGGCTTGATCACACACGTGTTGCCCGCCGCCAAACATGGTGCCACTTTCCATGTCAACAAAAACAAAGGGGCATTCCAAGGAGAAATTAAGCCGGCCACCCCGACCGGCCTGCGCAACGCATAGTTGAGCGCCACATCGTCCATCTGAAACGCTTCGGTGCCGAGGCCTTTGACAAAATCCGCGAAAAACCGGAAGTTATACGCCGCTCGGGGTATATCCAGAGTCCTGGAAAGTTGAAGGGGCTTACCGGTATCCAGGGTCTCGAGCCTCGCGAGCTCCTCCGCCCTTTCCTTGATCAGATCGGCAATCCGATGCAGGATCTCCGAACGTCGGGCCACCGGCGTGCGCCCCCATTCTTTAAAAGCTCTCCGCGCGGCGGACACCGCACGGTCGATCTCATCTCTCCCTCCTTCCGCCACCTCGGCAATGACTTCCTCCGTGGCTGGATTGATGTTTTGAAATCGCCTGCCGTCTTTGGACTCGACAAACTCTCCGTCGATAAAGTGGCGTAACACTTCCATTCCTCTCATCCCTCGTTCTTTTTTTCCGTCTTCCGGGACTTTGTCCCGGAAGACGGAAATCTATTTCTCGATACGTATCATCAAATCCGACAACGGCTTGGTTCGGCACGCCAGGACATATCCGCGCTCTTTCTCTTCGGGGGTGAGCACCGTCACAGAACATTTTCCAAGTTCATATCGGCCGCTTTCGACACGCACCTTGCAGAAACCGCATCCGCCTCCGAGGCAACCGCGCTTGATCGCACGGATACCCTGATTCAAAGCCTCGGACAATAGGTTCTCATCCTGTCGGCACGTGTACTCCGTTTGCTGATCGGACACCATCACACGATACCTGGGTTTCATCCCGCACCCCAACCCTGTCAGGATCAAGTGAACACCGTGCTGAACCGCTCGTTGCTTTCCCCTCGGTGATAAAAAATTCCTCTGGTGAAAAACCGTTCTTCCGTCCACGTAACCGGAATAAAGTCGGGCCCGGGTGCATACCCGCCGGAGAACACCTCATTGCGGTTCCCGGACGGATCGAAGAAATAGATCGTCAGGCCCCGGGTTACCCCGTGGCGGGTTGGGCCTTCATCATGGGCGATATTATTTCGGGCCAGCCAGTCACCGGCTCTCAAAACATCATCCCAACTGTTCAAGGCAAAGGCGAAATGGTGCAGCTTGGCGTCCGGCCCCTTGATCACCGCGATATCGTGGGTGGTGTTGGTGCGAAACAGAAATGTGGCCGTTAATTCTTCTTGCAGGATGACTTGCTCGCTCATATGAAAATCCAATACGTTCATCAAAAGATCGGTGGTTCCTTTGACATCGTCGCCGGAAATCAACAGATGATCCAGATGCGGCGGGGCAATGCCCTTTAAATTCGCGGGATAAGGATCCGGGTTCAGTTTTAAACCGTTGCCTGGACGTTCAATTTCATGGTATAATTCCATAACTTGACCGGTCGGAAGGGTGAATCGAATCGCCTGCCCTTCCGCCAGTCGTTCTCCTTTCGACACCCGGCCCACGCGCACTCCGTACTCTTCCAACGCTTTCTCAAAGCGATCCAATTCTTCTTCCCTGCGCACCTTGAAGCCCACGTGCACCAGTCCGGGATGATCCGCCTCCACCAGAATCAGGCTGTGATGATCGTCCTCGTCCCAAGCTTTGAAATAAGCCCTTCCGTTCTCTTGAGCCATCAATTGCAATCCAATGACATTGCTATAATAGTCGATGCTTTGTTTCAAGTCGGTGACCCGTACCTCGACTCTTCCGAGGCGCATGACACCCATAATGATCTCTCCTTTCGATATGTCCACAGATTTGTTAATATTCCTATTTCTTCAATTTCTTACGATGAATGTTTACATCGTCCGGATTGATGAGGTCCTCCACCGTCCAGCCATCCAAATCGTACTCACCCATCATCGTCTCGGCGAGTCCGACATATTGGTCCACATCCTGCATAGATTGGGCAAACAGCAAGGTTTCCAAGCGAATGTTCTCGTAATTTCCGGCATAGTTTCGCTCATAAAGCTCATGACGACTACCGAATTCGCTTCCCACGGCATCCCAGAGCGCTTTCATCACCTTCATCTTGGAAACGGCGTCATGCCCGTTTGATCCCCGCAGATACTTGTCCAGATAAGGACGAATCTCGGGGGTTTTGAAATCCACCGCATTGGAATTCATGTATACCAAGGCACTGGCCACATCCGTTTCGACAATCTCTTTGATACGGGGATAGGCCATGGGGGCAAAGACGCGATAGGCTTGTCCATGGCGAACGTCCGGATTGACATATTCTCCAATCCAGGGAACGGGAGCGTGGGCCATGGCCTCGGTAATCGAGTAAAACAGGTGTCTCCAGGCGATCACCTCGCCCAGCCGGGCCTGCACACCGCGAAAATCTTTTGCTCCGGTTGACTCAAGCGCCTTCATGAGCAACCCGGCAATGAGTTCGAGTTTTACGACAAGTCGAGTACAGCCGTGGAACGTAAAGCGCGGGACAAACCCCGACATCGGAACAAACTGGTTCGCTTTCTCCACGTCGCGATAAATGAACACGTTTTCCCATGGGACGAAAACATTGTCGAAAACCAGCACGGCATCATTCTCGTCCAAACGGCTCGACAACGGATAATCGAAGGGACTGCCCATCACGGCGGCTGTGTACTCGTACGAGGGACGGCACAACAACTTCACTCCCGGGGTGTCCATGGGAACGATAACCGTCAGGGCAAACTCTTCTTTCTGAACCGGCAGTGTTCCATAAGGTGCCATAAAGTTTGCGTGGGTCAGAGCGGATCCGGTTGCCACCACTTTGGCGCCGCTGACGTATATGCCGCCATCCGTTTCTTTTGTCACGTGCATAAACACGTCGCCCACTTCATGTGGAGGCTTGTTTCGGTCTACCGGAGGATTCACGATCGCATGGTTCAGAAACAGTACCTGTTCCTGGGCGCGCTTGTACCACGCTTTCGCATTCTCGTCAAATGGTTTGTAGAATTCGGAATTAGCGCCCAAAGTCCCCAGAAAACTCGCCTTATAGTCCGGACTGCGTCCCATCCATCCATAGCTGATTCGTTGCCAAGCCATAATGGCATCCCGGGCCGCAACCAGATCCTGGGCACTTTTGGGAGCTTTGAAAAACGGGTGCGTCTTTCCTCCGTTGCCCGTGTCGGTGTCGGTCAGAAGGACATCCTGATACTTGGGATCATGAAGGACATCATACATCCGCGCGAGCATTCTTGCCGAGTTGCGGAACGCGGGATGGGTGGTTACATCCTTGACGCGTTCTCCATAAATCCAAACTTCCCGGCCGTCGCGCAGACTCTCCAGATACTCCTGTCCGGTCATGGGGCGACTCAAAGTTGCATGAACTGCCATTGGATCATTTCCCCTTCCATATCCGAGTGTCTTTCTTCCCCTATCCCATCAGTTTTTTGGTTTTGTGCCTTTCTGCCATCACCTCCACCCGGAATTCCGGACATCGCGACGAGCTCCCCCTCCACAACGTCTCCGTTTTTGCTGCGGCGGCGCCCCTGGCCGCACACCTTACCCCCTCTTTCCGGCGGCAGCTGGAATCCCAAAATTCCCGGTGAAAAAGATTAACGGTGAATCCTCGCAATAATCGAACCCCACGATCTCCCCGACGTACAGAACGTGGTCCCCCCCATCGTACCTGCGCCATGGAACACACTCCATCCATGCAAGAACCGGGGACAACCTCGGAGCCCGCTCCCCCCTCTCCCAGGCAAACGAAGCGTCTTGTTGGGGTCTGCCCGCAAAATTCATCGCCACCGCACGTTGGTGGGAGGCAAGAACATTGACCACAAAAGGGGCACCGTCCAGCCGACTGCAAGCTTTGGCCTGTCGAGCGATGGACACCAACAGCAACGGCGGCTCCAAAGACACCGACGTGAAGGAGTTGACCGTAATTCCGTGAGGTTCCCCGCCGAACTCATATGTAACCACCGTCACACCCGTGGCAAATCGTCCAAAACAGTACCGCAATTCCCTTGTATCCATCGTCTCCCCCCATATTCTCAGGCCCTGTTCAATCATATATCATATATGATATATGATTGAACAACCCTTATTATTCTGTTTCTATCGCTTACTTTCAACCGGCTTAACAGATCATATTTTTTCAATATCTCTTGATCGCTTTTCATTTCTACGGTTTACCGCTCTTTTCTTCATTTTTCGTAACGCATACCTGTAGAGAAACCGAAGCAGAGGTTCATCTATGAGGGCGGACCGTGGCGGAAACTGTCGGGGAGGGCAGCCGAAATCCCGCGCTCATCAAAAAAGCCCGACACCGATCATCTGGATGATGACCGGCGCCGGGCTAGGCGGATCCAAACCGAAGCAAGGGACGGGAACGAACGGGACAAACATTCGAACAGCGGTCCATCACGGGAACGGGGAGCGACACCTAGGTTTTGATGGCATCCGACTGGTGAGCCATCTCCTGTACAAACGACATATAGCCGCTCATGGACCTTTCTTTTTGCAACCTCGTCAACCGTTCGAGTGCATCTTCGTCGCGATCCCGCAGCGCTTGGATCATGGCCCGGTGTTCTTGCTGAGACGTGTGCATAGACGCCGGGTTATGAATAAACACCCATCGGGAGCGTGCACAGCGTTCCCATACGCCCATTACGATACGAAACAGTTCTTTCCACGGAGAGAGTTCATAAAGGGAACGATGAAACTCATAGTTCAGACGGCTGAACTCGGCCGCATCGTTCTGTTCAATCGCTTCATCCATGCCGTCGACCAATTGCTCCAATCGGCCAATATCTTCATCGGTCACCCCGCGAACGGCGGTGCGGGCAAGAATGGGCTCCAGAGCTAGACGAATCGTAAAAAGCTCGGAAAATTCCTCAACCCGTACAGGAGCCACCCTTGCACCGACAAAGGGGGTATTCTCCACCCAGCCCTCCGCCTCCAGTCGACGAATGGCTTCCCGGACCGGGATCGAACTGGTTCCAAGATCTTTCGCCAATTGATCCACCACGAGGCGTTCCCCCGGGGGGAGTTTCCCCGCCATCATCGCCTCTTTCAGTTGTTCATATACCCATTCCGTACGCGTTGTCGGCATTCGCACTTCGTTTACCCTCACTTTAGAAAATCGCCCGTTCCCGATGTCGGTCAAACCCATGCCGGGCAGAAAGCTCTCGCGAGATACTTTGACAAAAACCGATCTCCGGCAAGCACTCCGTGGAGAAGATCGGAATCCTTCCCGCTTCGTCGCTGAGTTACTTTTATAATACTATCGAAGAACGCACAGCCCTACAATATGATCGTCATAAACCTTTGTATGGAGGAAGGGGCGGTATCCGGCATACGAGTGCCTCATCGCACGGCCCCGCGGCCAGGAATTCGGAATGGCTCGGAGACAGGCGGTCTTCTGGATAAAACAAACTGCCTCCGCCCCGGATCTCCCCTCCCCCGTCGATTACACCACGACGCTCCTTTGACGAACGAAGTGGCACGCGAGGCGGAAACACGGGCGATTTCTCCAGGTTCGGCACTGGGCCCAGGGGGATGGCAGCGGTGTTTGTTTTTCGACTTCTCGTGCAGTTCTGTCCAAACGTTTCTCCTTGAGAGATGCTTTTGGTCCGGGCGCAGTAAATGACGCGAGTTCCCTCCGCCCACGAACTCCATCGCGGTCGCTGCTCCCGCGCTTCGACTGGCGCACGTCACCAACAGACTTTCTCCGACAAGTTCAGATCCAACTGCTCTTCTCCTTTCCGAATGTGAACATCATCCATCTTCTTCATGAGCCATCCGTCAAGATAGACCTCTTGGCAAATTCCTGAACCTATCTCTGGGCCAAAAGACGGTCGGAGGGAAACGCCACAACCGGGCGGCAATTGTTCCTATGCAGCAAAATTCGTCTCAGCCCCCTTTCCCCATTCTCCACAGTAGAACAACATCATAAAGTCCGCCATCGGGCCCCTCTTTGCCACAGAATCGTCACAGATTTGGGCGGGTTTTTCTGTTGTACTACACTTTACGAATATCCCGGGCGGTGTTATACTACAGTCAACAACAGAGAACGACCGGAGGGGACCACGATGATCGCGGTGATGGAATTTTATACGAAAATCCCAAAAAAACAGTGCACCGTCTGTGGGAAAGAATTTGAAGAACAATGCGAATCCTATGCCACCGAGTGTGAGCACTGCATCAACGAAGTGCAGGCCCAGGAATAAAAAATCTATGGTCAATCACCTCGGAGAAACGTAACATCGCCCGGGCACCCCTTGTGCAGCCGGGCGACTTTTTTTGGAGAACTCTTGGACAGCTGCAGAATCATTTGGGAGATAAACGAATGATGCGCCAGGGAGAGCTGTCCACCTGGTGGCCGGCCACCCGGGTCTGCACCTCCACCATCCAACTTCCGGTGTCCGCGAGCCACGCATCCGGAAACGAAAGCCACAACACGTCTCCGCGAATCATGACACCGGGGGGAATCGCATCCGACGGAGCAGATCCGGGCAGAACCGTGGGCACCCCGCCCCGCACAGCAAGATCGACCCGCCTCACCCCCATCTTTTGGAAGAGACGCAGGTGAAGCTCGTAGGAAACAGCCGAATCAATCCGCCTCCGGGTCTGGATGCCGATGTACCAGCGACCACCGCTGCGCACCGATGCCACCGCCCGAAGATCTGCCGATCCCTCCCACTCCCGTTGAAGCGTATCCCCCACCGCATCGAGCACCACAGTATAAGGCGCCAAGGGGGCTGGTTCAGCCCGGTTTCCGGATCCGCCAGAGCCAATGAAACTCCAGGTGTGCTCCCTTGGCGCGCCTGCCGCCGCACCGGACCGGGCGGCCCCCATCGGGTCAAAACCCGCCACAGATCGGAGAACTGGCGTGTCGATTCGGCCGAACAGGTCATTACGCCGCACGAAAGCCCGTAAAAAAGGGCCGATGGTCCGCACCTGAGAAACGTGCTGCGAGATGGCGGCATATTTGCCCGCCTCCTCCTCGCCGCGAAGGGGGAAAGCCAACCAGTGCACCCCGACGGCAACCAAGGGGCCGGGCGGCAACAAAAACCATTTTGGCTCATAAGTCCAGGGCACCGGGTAATCGCCCCGATGGACGAGATACGTCCATTCCCTCACATCCTGCTGTAGCTTGGCGAGAGTGTACACCACAAACGCCGAGGTTGCCAGGTGGTCCGGATGCTGATCAAAGGGATCTGGGTAGATCACATCCGTGGGCTGAAACTGTTTCAACACCGCCTCCAATTCCGCCACCGCCGCGCTGCCACTGTACGGTCGATCGGATTGATAGGCAAAAGGATACGGCACCCGGGTGGCGCCATTGGGTCCCCGGACCGGGTCATCGTCAGACCAATGAGCCTCCCACATCGGCGAAAGGCCCCCGTCCGGGAAGCCAAAGAATACGACATTCTCCGCGGGCACCCCCAGCCGACCGAGGGCCGCCAAAGCCTCGCCGTGACGAAGGGCTCCCAAGCGCCGCAGGTCCGCGGGCCTGGCGGGGAATACATGAAACGCTTCTTCGGCAGCCCGCCGGTATCCGTCCCCCACCGTTATGAAGACGACAAAAACCTGCTTTCCCTGGGCGACCAGCCGTTGGATCAGCCCTCCTCCGCCCAGGGACTCATCGTCCGGATGCGGTGATATGTACAAAACCCGATCACCGAAATGCCTTTCGTCTACGGCGGGGGGCATGGGTGCCGGACGAACGAGATCAATCCAATAAGGGGTGAGCCAGATGAATCCAAATCCAAACAACGCCAGAACAACAAGCCCCAGGATGGCCAACATCGCCCACCGCCGGGCTCTCGCGAGTCGCAAAGCCACCGACAACTCCTCCGGCCCAAGGATGAATACCGCCGCCCATCTGACCCACGATTAACACCGGGAATCGGTCCTGCCGATCATGGAGCGAATCTTGGCGACGAGAATGTCCACCGCCACCTGATTCCGACCGCCTTCTGGGATAATCAGATCGGCATACCGCTTCGTCGGCTCGACAAACTCCAGATGCATGGGGCGCACCACCGTCAGATACTGATGGATGACCGCCTCAATGGTTCGTCCACGATAACGAACATCCCGTAAGATGCGCCGAATCACCCGGACGTCGGGATCGGTGTCCACATAGATCTTAATATCCATCAGATCCCGCAGCCGTTTATCGTCCAGTAC
>NZ_JAILZZ010000064.1:0-13267 GCF_023512215.1 Kyrpidia sp.
CCCCCCCCCCCCCCCCCCCCCCCCCCCCCCCCCCCCCCCCCCCCCCCCCCCCCCAACAATTATCCTCTAGATAAAAAAATTACCAACCCCTTTGGGTTTAGCGCGTTTTTTAACCAATACAAACTCCACTCAGAATTTCAACCCGTTGTTTACCTCTCGACGGGAGAGATCTACGGTGTTGAAGCTTTAACATGTCCATCTCTCAACGGCAAACCACTCGACCCGCAGCAGTGGTTTCGTTCAGCGTGGGAGCGGGGACTATCGGCGGACGCCGATTTGAAAGCTCTAGAAACCGCTCTTTCCACTCTCCACAATGCCCCCTCAAAGATCAAGATAAGCAACATTTTCGTGAATGTAATGGCGTCAAGTTTGAATGATTCGCGTTTTATAACCGAACTGTGCAATCAGCTACATAAACATGGGATAAAATCCGACGAACTTATTATTGAGATTGTAGAATATGTCGAGTTTAACCCGGGTGAAATAAAGGAAATGGTCAAGCAGTTGCGCTCCCTTGGAATACGTGTTGCAATTGACGACTGTAAAACCTTGGATAAGACGAGGAAGACTTTGGTTGAGCTCGAACCGGACTTTGTAAAGATGGATAAATCGATCATTGGCCATATTCATGATTCATATTTCAAGCAGACTACCCTTGTTCGTGTGGTTGAATTCGTAAAAGGGTACGGAAAGATCATTGCCGAAGGGGTTGAACGGGCAGAAGAACGCGAAGTCATCCATAAGTGTGGGGTAGAAATGGGGCAGGGGTATCTCTGGGCTCCTCCTCTCAGCATAGAAGAATTGGCACCGATGCTTCAAGTTTAGGCCTCGGTTTGATACCTGCCGCGCTGCGACGAGAGTTCCAGGTGTGGTTTGTTTCATAACACCATGCCCGATGCGATCACAGGAGGTATAAACGATGTTCTTATCCAGTTTCCGAACAAAACTTGCGATTATCCTTATTTTCTGCATGATCATTCCAACCACCACGTCGGGATTCATCGCATATATTGCCACCCAGAGGGCCCTCTCAAACGAAGGGATGAACGAACTTGAACAAGCCACCGTTGGGGCGGTCAACTTGGCGGCCTCCTTGCAAAAATTCGTGGATGCCGGGGTCATGACCAAAGAGCAGGCTCAGGAACAACTCCGAACATTGCTGTTGGGACCGAAACAACCGGATGGCAGCAGAGATTTGAGCCAAGCCCGCGTCCGGGTCGCGAAAACCGGGTATGTATCGGCCATTGACTCCCAGGGCAACGCGGTGATGCACCCGAAGGTGGAGGGGACCAACATCCGGGATGCCCAGGGAGGGCTGGGCAAACGGGTGGCCGAAATGAAGAACGGAGAACTCGAGTATCTGTGGCAGAATCCGGGGGAATCCCAGGCTTATCCGAAGATCGCGTATGTGCAATACTTTGCCCCTTGGGATTGGATTTTTATGACCACAGCCTACAAAGACGAGTTTCAGGCCGCCGCAAATAACATCAAGCGCGTGATCGGCCTCATCATCGGTGTCGATCTTGCCGCGGCGCTGTTGCTGGCATGGATCTTAAGCAGAAGTTGGATGACACTAATACAAGGGGCCAGCGATGCCGTGGGGCGGCTCGGTCGCGGTGATTTAACGGTACGGCTGAATTTTGAGAAGAGAAAAGACGAGTTTGGACAGTTGGCCAGACACTTCAATCAGGCTGTGAATGGCCTTACGGAATTGATCCAAGAAGTTCGCGGCAATGCGAATCTGGTTGCATCCGCTTCCCAACAGCTCACGGCGAGTGCTGAAGAAACCGGCAAATCCGCAGAACAAATCGCCTCGGCGGCCCAGACCGTGGCGGAAGAAGCGCAAAAACAGTTCATGGAGACCGAAAACCTCGTACGTGTCGCAGAACAAGTATCCGAGGACATTAGAAACGCCGAAGAAGCCGTTAATCAGGTATTCTCCCTGGCCACGGAAGCCGCCGCCTACGCCGAGGACGGCGGTGGAACGGTGGATGAAGCAGTTCGCAGCATAGCCCAGGTGGAGGGCAAAATGAATTATCTTACCGAGGCCATGGACCAACTCAACAACCGTTTGCAGGAAATTGTCCGCATCGTCGAAATCATTGAAGGGATTTCTAAACAGACTAACCTGCTGGCGCTCAATGCCGCCGTGGAAGCGGCCAGGGCCGGGGAGCAGGGCCGGGGATTCGCCGTAGTGGCTGAATCGGTCCGAAAATTGGCCGAGGAATCGGCAGCATCAGCGAAAGAAATCGGCCAGCTCACCGAGGCGATCCGTCAAGATACGAATGGCCTGACCGTTGCTGTCGAGGGGGCTGTCCTGGAGGTGAAGCATGGTGTCGAGACCGTGGAAGCGGCGGGGCGAACCTTTTCAGGGATCGCCGACAACGCTCGGCAAGCTGCTCGGCACATGGAGAAGGCTGGCGAACAGGTCAAGCAGGTTGTCGGTGCAGTCAGTCGCATTGTTCAGGAGATCGACGATATTCGTTCCTTTGCCCGGCAGACGGCCAGCGGAACCCAAACGGTGTCTGCAGCAACGGAAGAACAATTGGCTGTGGCCGAGCAAGTCTCGGCATCCGCCATCTCGTTGTCTGACACAGCTTCCGCCCTGCAAAACTTGACATTGCGGTTTGAAGTATAAAGCCGAATCCGAAAACATGTCTACGGGAGGCCCCTTTTGGGATCTCCCATTTTTACTCTAAACCGCAGTAAGGGAACCGGGAATTGAGGGCAATCCGGTCACCCGTTTCCAGCACCCGATCGCCTCGCACCACGAAAAGACAGAAGGTGATCGGCAACAGGCGGGTGTATGTACCCAACGAGGAATAAAAAAGCCCCCTTGGCAACCCAAGGAGGAGGAGTCAAAAAGAAACGACTGCCAAGCGAAGTATCCCTTCACTATAAACACCATTGTTAACTAACCGCCATTTGGCGTTTCATTTTTGTTATTTTCTTTTAAAATCTGAATATGTTTTATGGCCTGCACTGACAAGTGTTCATTTGTTCCGCTTCAACTTTCTCACAGCTTGAACTTTAAAACCGCTTGTTGCAGTTGCTGTCCAAGGCTGGCCAGGAATTCAGCGGAGGATGCCAACTGTTCAATGGAAGCCGATTGCTCCTCGGCGCCGGCAGCCACACTTTGGCTGGCTTCGGACACATGCTGTGCGATTTCACCGATAGTTGTAGTGGCATTGACCATCTCTTGACTCCCCTTGGCCAGTTCTTCTGTGGAACGGGAAACTTCCTGGATCTGACGGGAGACGCTGTTTACGTCCTCCTCGATTTGTTGGAAAGCCTTTGCACCTTCCACGATCACCCGCCAACCGTTTTCCACCAATTGGGTGTTGCTTTCTATAACTTCCACCGCCTTCGCAGTATCTTCCTGGACTTGACGGATGAGGTCCGCGATTTCCCGGGCCGCTTGCCCGGACTGCTCAGCGAGCTTGCGCACTTCATCAGCCACCACGGTGAAACCTCGGCCTTGCTCCCCAGCTCGTGCGGCCTCAATGGCAGCGTTCAAAGCCAAGAGATTCGTCTGGTTGGCGATGCTGCTGATAAGGTCCACGATCTGGCCGATGGCTTGGGACCGATTCCCCAACTCGTTAATAATCTCAGATATCTCCTTGCTTGAGGTATTGATTTTGTCCATTTCGGCCCCAGCCCGACTCATGGCCTGGTTGCCATCCTGGGCTCGCTGACTGGTAACTTGGGCTGCACTTGCCACCTGTTGGGTGATTGCGGCGATCTGCTGTATAGCTGCGGAAAATTCTTCGATCGAGGCCATGGTATCTTGCACCTTCTCGCTTTGCAAACCTGCTCCGGCAGCCAGTTCCTGCGCCGCCTGGCTGACTTCAGTGACGGCTTGGCTGCTTTGCTCGGTGCCGGCGCTCATCTCTTCCGAGGCAGACGCGACAGTTTCAGCGGCGTCGGTGATTTGCCGAAGCAGCGACTTCAGGTTACCGGCCATCTGGTTGAAAGAGCCTGTAAGTTGGCCAATTTCGTCCCGCGTGTTGACTGTAACGGTCTCCCCGCTCAGGTCACCCTCCGCCACTTTTTCCGCAGCTGCGGTAACCACGGCCAAGGGCTTGGTGATTATACGGGATACGAGCAGGTTCAGCCCCAGGCTGAGACCAACCCCAACCACGATCACGATGACGAAGGTTACTTGCACTCTGTGATACATGGCGTCGGCTTCTTTTTTTATGTCGTCCGCCATCTGGGCGTTGAGTTGCACCAGTTCCCCAATCACATTGTTGACTGCCGTACGCCTGGGAGTGACCTGCTGGTGAAGCACCTGCACGGCCAAGTCGGAACTCTGGGCGGCTACAAGCTGGTTGACGGCCTGCATGTAGTCACCATAGGCTTGGCGGAGGCGATTGATGATGTCGCGCTCCTGCGGCCGCACAATGGTGGGCAGGTATGCCTCGATAGCCTTTGCAAAATCTGCATCGTACTTCTGGATGTCCTGACGCACTGAGCTTTGGCCAGCGGCGTCCGCCAGGACGTAATCAGCACAGGCCACCGCTATGCGTCTGACAGCCCGTTCCGCGTCCCCGGCTTTTTGGATGCCTAAGACATTATCGCTGTAAATCATTTGCACTTGTGCGTCGATCTGCGCCAGGCTAATAACCCCCATGATACCCATTGCGAGCAGGGCTACCAGACTGGCAAGAGCTGACAGAAACAGTTTTGTCGAAACCCTAAAATGATTAAATAATCTGAACAATATCCGATCCTCCTTCTTTGACCTCATCCAAGATTGTTTCCGGGTTTGTTCCCAAGTAATTATGTTTAGTGGTCAAAGGAGGAGACCTGGGCATCAAGATGAAAACGCGTTGATTTCTATTAAATGGTATTTTTGGTTGATTTAACCCCCCCCCCATTTACATTTATTTACAATCTTTTGCCCCCGTGCATTGGCAAGACTGGTAAAAAACCTCAGGGAAGAAGGAAGGGGTGTTTCAGTGTATACATGGCATAGCACGCCTAAAACTGTTATAGACAGCTCATAAAGCCCGTGCCTCCATAGCCAATGGAATAATTGATTCCGAAGGTTATTCTTTCGGGGAGCTCTCAATGGGAGACCTCCTTTGCTAGCTTTCTCCTTCTTTTCTTCGGCACCAAAACTGCGATTTCCTGTACACGACTCTTGCACCGGCCGGCCTTGTCGATTGCAGCAGAATCAGACCCGATGCGTCAAGCACAAAGCCGTAACCGTCAATAGCCCAACGAAGACCGCTTTGGCCCGGCAAGCAAGTGCCGTAATGCCTTCGTCCACACACCAATCCCCCGCGCCTTATTGGCGGAGGGGGGGAAAAAGGTCGGACACCTTTTATCCAACTCCGTCACTACATACCAGGAAACACTCACGGTGTGAAGATCGGTGATAAAATCCCCAATAGAATCAGTTGAAAATTCCCCGATTCCATCACAAACTCCGTGGAGGAGAGAGGAATCATGATTCAGAATTGCTGAAGAACTGGGGGGCATCGCAAAACGATTCGGAAATGGCTTGAAAAGGGAAGGGCGGAAAAGTACATAAGGACAGAACAACGACCGGCCAAGTTAGACCCGATCGCAACCAAGAAGCCCCTGTAATCCGGTTTTTGCGAAAGACCAAAGGGAAGGGCCTTCTTTTGGTTGCCCTTCCCTTTACGCCACGGGAAGACAAAGTCAGGATTCAATGTATGATAGAACGGTTTCCAACAAAAGCCGGGTGCCCGTTGCCATGTCCTCCGGGCTCGCCCATTCTGCGGGGTGGTGGCTGATCCCGTTCCGACATCGAACAAAGATCATCCCGACATCGCATATGTCCGCCATCGCCATGGCATCGTGTCCTGCCCCGCTCACCATTTTTACGGGATCCAGATGCAATTTCCGGGCGGATTCCTCAATAACCCCGACGACTTCCGTCGAACACTGAACAGATTGGATATTGAGCCCTTCTTCAATTCTGTATTCCAACGACCGGTCTCGGCAAATGCGGTCAAGAGCGGATTTGACCCGCAATATCGTGTCGTCTCTTTGCCTTTGTTCAATGTCGCGAATGTCCACTGTGAATTCAACCATGCCCGGGATCACATTGGAACTTCCTGGTTGTGCGTGAATCTTACCCACTGTCCCGACCGTGGTCGTCACTTGCCCGCTCTTGCACGCCCGTTCAACGGCAAGAATGACCTCCGCCGCTCCCATCATCGGATCCCGGCGTAGGTTCATCGGTACCGTACCGGCATGTCCGGCCTCACCAATGAGCGAGATCGTCAACCAGGCAACTCCGGCAATTCCCGTAACGATTCCGACGGGCTGATGAATCGATTCGAGGAATGGACCTTGTTCGATATGCATTTCCAAATAGACTTCAATGTCGCCCCGGTGACGGATGGAATCCGCCATTCTTCTCGGATCGACCCCGGCATTGCAGAGTGCTTCATAACGGCTGATCCCGTCTCCATCGACTCTGTTCAAATCGCCGTCAGTGACCCTGCCGACCATTCCTCGGCTTCCGAACAGGCCGCTCTCAAATCGAGCCCCCTCCTCGTCACAAAAGGCAACAACCTCAATCGGAAGTTTGTGACTGATATTCGCATCATGGAGAACTTGAACAACTTCTATTCCGCCGATCACTCCCAGAGTGCCGTCAAAACGGCCGCCGTTCGGAACCGAATCAATATGCGAGCCGATCACAATAGCGGGGGCTTTCGGTTCTTCACCTTCTTTGCGCCCGATCAAATTGCCGAAATGGTCGCGCCGAACCTCCATTCCCGCTTGCCTCATCCAGGAAGACACCAGATCTTGAGCCCGCAGGTCCTCCTGAGACAATGCCAGTCGGGTGACGCCTCCACTCCCGGTCCGACCAATTTGTCCTAGTTCGAATAAACGCGACTGTATCCGTGGTGCGCTGATCGACAGATTGCTGGGCATTTAGGTACTCCTTTCAACTTGCGACAACTGTTGAACACGACCACCTATTTATTGTGCCGCACCTCTTAATTGGTTTGTTGCGTCTTCGTCAATTTCGCCAGATTCGCTAATAACGACACCATATGCTCGAAGGGCTGTATCTTTGGAAACATATCCATCCAATACGTCGGACAACACTTGTTGCGGCGAGCGCTTTTTCGGATCGCCGTATCCCCCTCCGCACGGACCGGTCATCGTTAACTTATCGCCGGCCTTCGCACGTCGATTTGGAATCTTGGAAGGGAGATTTTCTTCACGCCCCTCCGCAGTGGTCAGCAACAATTGCCCGACACGTCCGTCTATACCGCCCATAAACCCCCATGGTGCATATTTGTGCCCGTCACCTTCCACAGAAAAACTACCATCGGCAAGGAACTGAACTTCCCGGACGGACCCGATACCTCCTCGCCATTGTCCAGGTGCGCTGACGTCGTCCTGCAGTTCATACCGTGTAATCCGAAGCGGGTAGTGCGACTCGATATCTTCGATGGGATTGTTGCGGGTGTTGGCATATAAGGTGTCGACCGCATCCATCCCATCCATGCCAAACCGCCCTCCATAACTCCCTTCCATGATATCCATATAGACCCAATAGTTTCCGTTCGTTAATCCGCTGTACGCGATCACTTTCAGGTTGCCCACCCCGGCACTGATCTGCCGAGGAACAACTTGTCCCAACGCTTTCATAAGCGTATCAGCCACAATATTACCCGAGCAAAACCTTGCAATTGTCGGAGCCGGGAATGTCGGATTGCACAACGTACCTTCCGGAGCCACGATTTTTATGGCCCGGGTCAAACCGGAGTTTTGCGGGATGTTTCCATATATCGTTGAATCCAGCAAGATTGAACGAAGAGTTAAATAGACCGCCACATCAACCGTGCCTTCAAACGGCATATTCACCGGCCTGTCGTCAACCTGACGAGAGGTACCGGTAAAGTCTACAGTAATCTCGCTTCCCTCAATGGTCACCGTGACCGCGATCTTCAGATCTCTGCGTTCTGGGTCAGGACTGTCAAGATAACCATCAAGAAAACCTTCGGCATAGTAAACACCGTCGGGCAGGTTGCGGATGGCATTGCGCAACATCGTATCGGAATAATTCATCAAGTCTTCACTTGCCGCGAGAACTTTTTCAAGGCCAAATTTAGCAATAAGCTCCAAATACCGGTCCGCCCCAATCCGGGCGGCCGCAATTTGCGCTTCCATGTCCCCGACAACCATATGCGAGGCACGAATGTTGTCTCTTAACATGTGCCATACTTGCTCATTTTTCTTACCCTGTTCATACACTTTAATGGCCTTAAACTGAAGCCCTTCGGCATACGCGTCCACCGCATCGACAATTCCACAGCTGCCGGGTGTTAAGGCACCGATATCCAAATGATGGGCGGTGGTGACGGAAAATCCGATCAACTCATCTTTATAGAAAATAGGGATGCAAAAGCCGACATCCGGGCCGTGCGAAGCTCCATGGTACGGCGAATTATGCATGATCACGTCACCGGGACAGAACGTATCGCCTCGTTCTTCCAAAATTCTGCGGATGCCGCGAACATACCCGGGAATCGGGCCCGATTGCAGCGGAGTACTGTGGCTTGACTCACAGAGCTGTTGACCGTCGGCATCAAGGAGGGCACATCCGAAATCTTCGGATTCACGTATAATACTTGAATAAGACATCCGGGCCAATTTGTGCCCCATCTCCACGGCGATATTCTCCAATGCTCCGCGAATAACCTGCGCCGTTATCGGATCAATCGCAGCGGATTTTGTTTGTACTCCCATTAGAATCCCCCCACCTGAATGATCATGTTCCCGGAATCATCCACAAATGCCGCACAGTCCGGCGGAATGACGGTGGTTGTATCCTTCTGTAATACAATTGCCGGCCCCGGGAACTTCGTGTTAACAGGTATTTTCTCTCGATTATAAAATGCGGTTTCGTAGGTCCTGAGCTCGCCGCCCACGCGGAAAACTGTGCGATTGGTCTTCACAAGAGCGTCGCTCAATGAACCGCCCTCCCCGGCCGCGGGCTTTTGAACCTTCGGCATAAATCCAATACCCGTAAGACGAATGTTCACAATCTCAATAGGACTATCTGCAAAAAAATGACCGTATTCGCTTTCGTGAACGCGATGGAACTGTTGCAAAGCCGCCGTCAAGGCCTCCTCGGTGATATGTCCGTCCGGCAGTGGAATCCGCAACTCATAACCCTGACCAATGTAACGACAGTCGGCCGACCTTTGAATCTTCATGTTCTCTTCAGCAATTCCATCATCCCGGAGCTGTTGTTGAACTTGATTTTCCAATAAATGGATATCCCGGTTCAATCGTTCACAGTCAAGTTGTGTACTCAACATAAATTCCGTTTTGATCACATCGTACTTTAAGTCGGTCGTCAATAAACCGATGGCCGAAGTGATCCCCGGATGAAGGGGTACGACGACTTCGGGGATGTTCAGGATTTTCGCCACCTCCACCGCATGAAGAGGGCCTGCGCCGCCGAAGGCCACGAGAGAGAATTCACGCGGATCATAGCCTCTCTGCACGGTTTTGGCACGGATCGCGTTCGCCATGTTATTGTTGAGAATTGTAATTATACCTTCAGCCGTTTCAATCAGGGACAAGTTCAGTTGCGCCGCAAGTTCCCCAACCACCTTGTGAGCCGCGTTGGGAAAAATGCGCATTTCTCCGCCCAGAAAGTTATCTTCATCCAATCGACCCAGGACGACGTTCGCGTCTGTGACTGTTGGTTTTATTCCCCCATGCCCATAACACGCCGGGCCCGGGTTCGAACCGGCACTGCGCGGCCCAACCTTAAACGCGCCGCCCTCGTCGACATATGCAATACTTCCACCTCCGGCGCCTATGGTGTGTATGTCGATCATGGGAACCATCACCGGATACCCCGCAATCCAAGTATCTCGAGCCGTGGATTCCGAATACCCTTGTTCAGTAATGATTCCGATATCCGCACTGGTTCCGCCGACGTCAAAAGTGATGAGTTTTTTGCGGCCGGACAAGTTGCCGAACCAAGAACCGCCGAGGACCCCGGCCGCGGGACCGGACAGCAGCGTATTGACGGGCTTTTCGGAAACGGACTCCGGTGTGGAAACCCCGCCGTTCGAGCACATAATGCGTAGTTCACCGGAGATTCCCGCCTGCTTTAACCGTTCCTTGAGATTACTCACATACCGCTTCACCTTTGGACCCACAAAACCGTTTATGGCCGCTGTCGTAAAACGTTCAAACTCCCGGAACTGAGGAGATACATCCGAGGAAGTTGTGACAAATGCTTCCGGATATTCTTCCCGGATAATCTCTCGGGCTCGCTGTTCATGTTCGGGATTCAGGTAGGAGAACAGAAACGCAACAACGATTGAGTCAACCCCGGCGTCTTTCAATTCCCGTGCGGCCGCGCGCACCTCCTCTTCGTTGAGCGGCACCAAAACCTCACCGTGCGGTGGCACAAGACGCTCGGTTACAACTTTGCGGTACCGGCGCCGCACCAATGGGCGATTTTGCCATGGAATTTCTTGCATAATCGAATAGTTTTGCGGGCGCTGATGGCGGCCGATATGAATGATGTCCCGATATCCTTTTGTGGTGATCATCCCTGTCCTTGCACCGTCGTGCTCAAGGATTGCGTTGGTGGCAATCGTGGTGCCGTGAAACACATGGTCAATCTCCGATTTATTGATACCGTTTCTTTCGCATATCTCCTCAATGCCTTGAACAACGGCGACAGAAGGATCCTCCAGGCTGGTGGGAAGCTTGTGAATGACGGTTTTGCCCGTGGTGGTATCGCAGACGACGATGTCAGTAAAGGTACCTCCTACGTCCACTCCCACAAGTTTCATAGCTGTACTCCTTTCGTCAGGGCTTCGACGAGTGCATCATGCAAACATTGTGCCATACTGCCTCTTGGCGAGCTCGGGCCCGGCCTTTCTCCGGCCATGTGTTCATTCAAAAACGGCGGCTTTTTCGTCGACTCGATGAGCGGCCAATTCGCGTTTATAGTAAGGTATAATGCGATACCCAATTGAGTAGATCACCATACTTACGGGAAGTCCAACGATCCATGAAATGGGCAGGAATATCACTCCGCATATTCCGCCCACAATAAGGGAAGCAAACCCTAAAATATGGAACTTAACAGGACTGTTGTACAAGCGGTCGAGGTCAAAATGACGTTTCCGAACCAAGTAAAAATCTGCGATAAGAATCCCGAGAAGAGGGCCAAGAAATGCAGAATAGAAGGTGATGAACGTATTGAATGCCGAACTTGTCAATAACAGCCATGGGAATGTGATGATACCGAGAATCCCCACAACGATTACTGATAAGCCCCACTTGATATTGAATATTTCCATCAAGACAAGGGCGGGAGGCGCAATGTTTAAAGATAAGTTACTCGTAAATTGGGCGGCGACGATGAAGATCATTAACGCGACCGCGACAGCCGTATTCGGGACGAGTGTTACCAACGCCCGAATCGGATCCCAAATGCCGGTTGCGGCAGCCGAGAGAATGCCGATCCCGACCATAATGATAAACATCGGTACAATCCCGACGAAATGACCGACCCAATTTTGCACAGGTTCCTTGCGAAGATAGCGAGCCAGATCTCCATTATTAATCGCCCCGGTTATAAGAATCCCCACCGAGGCTGTGATCGCGGTCCAAAAGGGCATTCCCCAACTGCCCGACGCTTCCCAACTTGAGATCAAATGGACCTTTCCGGTCGAAAAAATCTGAATAACGATGTAAACCAAGAATGCCAGTATGACAAAAGACAAGGCTGAGTCAAACCATTTGATCGATTTTATTCCATAATAGGCAATCGCGGTTTGTAGAATCTGGAAAATGATAAAATACAGCCACACGTTGCCCCATCCCAAAACTGTGGTACTGACGTAATTCATAGCATCTGCACCAATCCACGATCCGATTCCATACCAAAACACGGCGGGCAACACCCGTACGAGGACGGCAATTCGCGCCCCATAGTACCCGAATGCCGAACGACACTGCACGACGAAAGGAATGCCGTATTTTATTCCCGGATGAGAATTGATGACAAACATGAACCCAATGATGATGGAAGACACCAGGGTAACCGTCAATGCCTGCAGAATGTTCAGTTTTCCACTTGGCGGCATGAACGACTGCCCGATAATAAAGAGCTGAATGACCACCATCGATGAAATCCAAAACGGGATATAGCTTTTAAGACTGAAAATTCTCCCTCCCTCATCCACGGGGGCCAGGGAGTCTCTTTTTGAATGCTGGGTCAGTTCTGTGGATTCGGCCATTCAAGGTCACCCTTTCAAATTGATTTAAGCCCGATATTGTTCGTCACCGTGTGCGCCAAAATGCCGTCCAGTACCCGTTTTTCTTGGCCTCCTCACCTCCAACATCAACACGCCTTCTGCAATTGCCGTGCCAAGTGCACGGGTATTCCGACGAATTGCCTCCAACACATATGCTGTGCAATTACTCACGAAAGTCGCTGGTAGGAGACTTCAAACTGTGGTCGGGTTGGAGAGAAATCTCGCGTCGCGGAGACGATCGGCCCGACTCCGGTAAGCCGGACCGACATGCTCGCATCTGTGGCGTGTGATAGCGGAGGTATACCAAATTTTTGTCAACGCATCTGGAATCAACTTTAGTTGCAATACTGCAAAGGTATGTCGTAAGATAATTCTACCCCATGCCGGTTTTAAGGGCAATTGATGCAGCGAAAGACCAGAACGAGGATGTATTTGCAGATCTGCAATGAACTTGGAGTATTACAACGAGGGGAGCGCGCCACCGTGCAATTCGCAGATTTGTTATCCAGATTGCCGATTGGTCTTGTGGTTGTTGACTTACACGGCAATGTGCATTACGTCAATGACAAGAGTATACAGCTCTTCGCCGGCCTTGCGAGTCAAAAATCCAACAAGAAACCTATACAGGAGATCATGACATCCACGATTATTAAGTCGATCAAGACCGAAAAACCGAATGTGTGTATGACCACGACCGATGACGGACATTCTGTTTATTTGTTGGAAATTCCATTTGAAGCCGATCATTTAACGAAACTCGGTCTTATCATCATGCTGGATGCAGAACAAGTCGAATACCTTATTTCCCATTCCAAGACATATCTGGATCTATCGCAAGACTTGGATACCATCATGAATCTTGTTGGGGACCTGGTCACAATCACCGACGGAAACGGAATCGTACTCCGGGTCAATGCGGCGTGCGAAAAAGTCATGGGCGTAAAAGAATCCGACTTTGTGGGTAGGCCGGCGAC
>NZ_JAILZZ010000065.1:0-13072 GCF_023512215.1 Kyrpidia sp.
GTGAAGGTCTGACGTACGCCAGTACGTAGCATGGGCCTTTGCCCTTAATTACCCCTTGCCAGAGGGAGGAGGAGCTGTCAAGGGAGAACCGAAGGTCCAGCGACAGCGGCCCTTGACAGCCCGACGACTGATGGCAATTTCTAGATGAGGGCACAGGCCATAGCAAAAAATCCGAAATGGCTCAATATCGGGAGCATGTGTCCAATCTGCGGGGGTTAATCTGGGCTAAATTTAACCCACCACTTGCGACTCTAATACATGTTCCAAACTTTCCTATTGCTCGATTACGCTGCCTTGGATTGAAACTTCGCTATGTTTAAGTTTCGGGCGAATGAATAAAATTGCGCCAATTCCACAAATCGCAAGTACGGCTGCTGTGATTTGGAACGACAAGTTGAACCCCGCTTCTACGGAAGGAGCAAATCCAACGAATTGGCCTACGACGTAGGGACCCACGATTCCCCCAAGCGACGTAATCGCCATAAACCATCCTTGGATCTTGCCTTGGTTTGGCTTCGTTGTCAAGTCGGCCAAAATGGCAGGCCCGAGTACGAGCGTAATGCAACCGAATGAAAGTGCGAGCGACATCAGAAGTACCGTTACTGCGTTGGAAGCGAACATAGTAGAAAGAATATAAGCTACCGCACTGGCAATCAAAACGGGCGCAAGAACATAAACACGGCCTTTACGTACACTTTTCGTCTTCAAATAGCAACGGTCAGAAATAGAAGACCACGTAATTTGCGATAGCGTAAGCACGATCCACGGAATTGCCGTTGCAATGCTTAAGGCGCCTTTATCTAATCCGCGAACCGTTTGTAAGTAGTTTGGCATCCAGTTCAATCCTACTGTAAAGGACCAATAGGTTGCAAAGCCGCAAAGAGCAACGAAAATAAACTCCTTCGAAAACAGCGTTCTAGTGAAGTTGAAAGCAACGACGTCCGGCGTATCATCAGCAACCCTTTTCACTCTTGTGGAAGGCAATTTTACTTCATTAGTTTCTTTTTCTTTAATCACGAGCAACCAGAAAATAATCCAAACGGCCCCGATAACGCCTGTCGTTATGAACGCTGCTCTCCAACCATAATTCCTAATGATCGCTATCAAGAACGGTGCCGATACAGCAACTCCGAACGGTCCTCCAACTGACACAAGCGTAAGACCAATCCCCAACTTCTCTTTCGGCAAATATTTGGAAGCCGCCGTCATGGCAAGGGAATAAGAAGGACCTTCGCCTGCTCCCAAAATGATACGAGTGATCAACAAATACATGAAATTAGATACAAAAAAGGTCATAAATTGGACGATTGCCCAGATGGCCGCCATCCAGGCGATAACTTTTCGAATACCAAAACGATCCGCCAAAGCTCCGCCTAAAATTGCACAAATCGAATATAAGAAGAAAAAAGCACTACCTACGAGACCCCATTGCTGCGCTGTAAGACCGAGTTCCTTCATAAGAGGAACGGAAGCAAAGCCGATAATGGCCTTATCGGCATTGCTTATAACGGTCAGCGCAAACAACAAGGCAATAACTGCCCAAGCACGTTTTGAGATTTTTTTGGTTTCTATCATGTTTCCACTCTCCTTTAATAAGAAATAATTAATGTTTTTTAAAGAAATCAATTAAGATGCGTTCAAATACTTCCGGTTTTTCCCATTGCGGCCAATGTCCAGCCCCTTCGATTACCGTTAATTCGCTGCCCGGAATCATATCCTTGATCGGTTGCGCTTCCTCAACCGTCGAAGTCGGGTCATGGTCGGTCCACACCAGCAACGTCGGTGCTTTAATTTTGCCGCACCAGCTCGGGTTCCAGGAATAAAGCTTGCGCGCTTCGATATCTTGCAAGTAAACAATATTGTAAACCGCTTTTTGATAAGAAGGTTGCGTATAAATCTTGTAACGCATCTCGATCAATTCTTCTGTTACTTGCGATTTGTCGTACATCAGCCATTCGAGACGGGTTTTTACGTTTTCATAGCTGGCTTCGACAACGGCTTTGACCGTCGATTCTTTCAGTCGCGCCATGACTTCCGGTTTATTGTTGACATTCCCCGGCGTATTAAGAACCATCGCCTTGACATATTCCGGATGCTCCGCTGCAAACCAGCCCGCAACCCAGCCGCCAAGGGACTCGCCCGAAAGATAAACTTGTCTTAACCCAAGAGCTCGGATGACCCCGAGCAAGTGATCGGAATAGAAGTCAATACCGTATGGACGGTCCGGTTTATCCGTATAACCGTGTCCAACCATATCGATACAAATGACGCGGAAATGCTCCCTCAAGTTTTTGATGTTTCGTGCATAGGCTTCGATGTGTCCGCCTGTACCATGAAGAAGTAAGAGAGGATCACCCTCTCCTGCTTCCAGAACACGAGTGCGGATTCCGTCCGCATATACGTAATGAAGTTTGAAGGATGCGTCAGCTAAATCCGTCCAAATTGTCATCGTTATCTCTTGCTCCTTTTCATGAAGAGATTTATTTTGTATATTGTACAATCGCCATTCCTGTTACCCATTCCGGGATCGGCTCGTAGCAGACGACTTTTGCGTTGTATTCTTTCATAATGCCGAGGGCCACAGCCCAGTTGCGGATTTCGTGGGCGCCGTTGCCGCCATTTTCTTCAATATATTCAATCGAAAAATTCCGGATCGACTCATGGTCTTTCTCCACAATTTTTTGCAACAGGGCACGATCCCATTCTTCATTGACAGGCCCCGTCTTGAGGGCCATAACACGATCCATCCGGCTTTTTTGGTATGCTTCCAGCTCTTCTATTTCCGAACGACCGTTTCTCAAGATACGGATTAATTCATTATCTTCAGTCTTGTCTGAGTCGATTTTCGGAATCGGAACCCAGTGGGAGAGGCCGCCGGAAGCGACGATTGCGACTTTTAAGTCGGAATTCCAGGAATCGATTGCTTTGCGAATGACCTCGCCTACTTGATAGCAACGGTTCATTGTCGGCAATGGCGGTGCAACCGTATTGACTGCGATCGGAACGATCGGCAGCTCCAAATCCGAATTCAAGAAATAAATCGCTTGCGTATGGCCGTGGTCGATTTTCATTTTCAACGAGAAAGCGAGGTCAACGCCTTCTTCTAAGGCGGTATCCAAAATGTGTCTTGCCAGTTGTTTTTGCACCGGAACGTCGTATTGCGGCAATTGCCAGTCGCCCCAGCCTTGGCATTGATCCAGGCCAATCGTGAACAACGACATATGATCATAGAAATAAGAATTGAAGTGGTCGTCGGAAATCAGAACGATGACGTCTGTCCCCATGCTTTTGAGCCAGCTTCTCATTTCACCCGCTGCTTTGATAAAGCCTTTGCCTTTAGCGCCTGCCGCTTCCCGATTCGTCATGATCATCGGGCTGTGGGAAAGGGTTACACCTGCAACAATTTGTGCCATGTTGTCTCTCGCTCCTTGATATGAAATGTTTGCCAGCCGAAACGTTTCAGTCGGCTAAGGTGTGTTTATTAACCGCGAACAAAACTGTCGTAACCGAAGAGTTCTTTACCAAACGCCGCAACGGCGTCTTCATAGAGCGACGTTTTGTGGGTTGCAACGCCAAGAATATCGCGAAGGAACAACTCAATAACGTTGCCTTTGTACATTGCGGCGCCGCCAAGGGTCGTGAAAGCACGAACCGCAATATCGACGCACAATTTGATTGCGCGGGTACGCAGGGCGAAGAACTCTGCACGTTTCACTTTTGCACCATGGCGCGTTTGCTCGAGCAAATCGAGATATTTCGTCATCAGGCTGTCCGCAGCCAGGTAATCCGTTGTCATTTCCGCAAGCACGCGCTGACCGCGCGGAGATTGGCTTTCCCGGATACCGCCGTCCATCAGTCGCACACGGCTTTCCGTTTGAGTTTTGAACTCGTCGAGAACGCGTTTTGCGCCGCCAAGAGCCATGTACGGAAAACCGAGATAAAACGCCGGGTAGAACGGAACGTTGTAGAGCGGATAGTCCGGGTCGTCATATGCATCCGGCGGTTGTCCGACCGTGTCTGCATACGTCAGGTTAAGCAAGCGTTCGTTCGGGCAATATACATTTTTCGCAATAACTTGGTTGCTACCCGTACCGCGCAAACCGAACGTATCCCAGTCGCAAACGATTTCGACCTCTTCTTTTTTCAACATGGCCAAGCAAACTTGTGGTTTGTCGTAACCCGGAAGTTCCACGTTTACGCCGAGGCCGATCCAATCGGAGAACAGAACGCCGGAGGCGTATTTCCATGCGCCGTTTACGCGCCAGCCGTCGCCGTCTTTAGCGCAAGTGCCGACCGCCGCAAATACGTCGCAGATAAGTCCACCTTGATTAATGATTTCGTCGCGACCTTTTTTCGGCAAGTAAGCCGGTAATACGTTATGCAAAGGATAGAGGTACGTTAACCAACCTGCCGAGACGTTGTAGTAGGAGACCGTGCGAACAATTTCAGCAAACGTTCTCAAATCGGTTTGCGGACCCCCGTATTCTTTCGGCAACATTATTCGGGTAATTCCCGTTTCTTTCATTAAATTTACGACATTCTCAGAAATCGATGCGGTTTTCTCGGCTCGATCCGCTTCTTGTTCCGCCAACTGACCTATTCGTTTTGCGCCTTCCAACAATTGTTCGTTCGTCGTTTGTACACTCGTTACCAATGAAATACACCCTCTCATGTAGATTTTAATGCGTTTTCATTAAGTTGTTTGCATCACTAAGATTATCGAAACAAAAAGGACGTTCATAGAACAAAAGATGTTCTTTGTTTTTTATATCTTGAACATTGTATGTTTACGTGATGTCAGTATGCACCTGCAAAGGTGTGATTAGAGTCTCAAGTAGTGGTGTAAATTTGGCCCCTCCACAATTGACAAGGAAGCCACCGTGCGGGTCTACTAGAGTGTGGACACCAAACTAGTAGAAGGTCACGCAACGATGGCTTCTCTTAACAGTTTCGCAGTTCTTGAGTGGATTCGCAAGATCCAGGGTGAGGAACAAATCGATTTCTTGCGTGAACTGATGCAGATGTTCGCCCAATCTTTGATCGATGCCGCGGCCACTCAAAAGGTCGGCGCGAACCCTTATGAGCGCACTGAGGAACGCAGGACGCAACGCAATGGCTACCGTAAACGGGAGTGGGATACTCGTCTTGGGACCCTCGACCTGAAGATCCCCAAACTTCGCCAGGGAAGCTTTTTCCCGTCGATTCTGGAGCCACGCCGCCGGGCTTGGGCTGGACGGCATCAGCAAAAGTGAAGTCTCTCGTTTGTGTAAGCAACTGGACGAGACATCCAAGAGTTCAAAGGGCGGCCGCTGGAACGGGAATATCCGTATGTCTGGCTGGACGCCACCTTCCCCAAGGTGCGGGAAGGCGGGCGGATCCAGAGCATGGCCTTTGTGATCGCCATCGGGGTGACCGATACTGGGGAGCGTGAGGTGCTGGGGTTTGACATCGGGACCAGTGAGGACGGGGCATTCTGGACCGAGTTTCTCAGAGGGCTGAAAGAGCGTGGACTTCGGGGAGTCAGGCTGGTCATCAGTGATGTAAGCGTCAAATCCCATACACCTGGCCGGTCAATCAGCCGCATGCGATGATTCTCTCATACACCACCTGAGTGCAGGAGGAGGAGATCATCGCCATGACAAGGACCAAGTTGCGGAAAACCTGGGCCGACCGCGTTGCCCACTTCGAGGCCAGCGGCCAAAGCGCCGCCGCCTGGTGTGCCGCCCACCACATTCAACCCCATCAATTGTACTATTGGCGGCGGAAACTGCGAGCCTCGGAGAAGCCCCAGACCCCCAGCGCTTCCCTGTTGCCCCAGTGGCTTCCCCTTGAGATCGACGAAACTTCAACGGACGCAGAGGCCTCTGTGGTGATCCGGGTTCACCAAATCGTCCTGGAAGCCCGGCCCGGCTGTTCTCCCGAGTGGCTCGCCGACTTCGTGCGGGCCCTGATGTCCCGGTGTTAGAGAATCCCGGACAACGGGTCTATCTCGCCTGTGGAAGCACCGACCTGCGCAAGTCCATCGACGGGCTCGCTGTGCTGGTCAAAGAGCAGTTCGAACTGGACCCGTTTTCTCCGTGTCTTTTCGCGTTTTGCAATCGCAAACGGGATAAACTCAAGATCCTCCAGTGGGACCACAATGGGTTCTGGCTCCATTACCGGCGCTTGGAACGGGGCACCTTTCAGTGGCCCGACGAGAATCCGTCGGGAACCCTGAAAATCACCCGCCGGCAGTTGCAGTGGCTGCTCGACGGGCTTTCCCTGAATCAGAGCCAAGCCCATCGGGAGGTGACGGCGCGCACCGTCTTGTAAGCCTCCAAACTTCTTTTCCTGTCGTGGTGGGATGTGGCAGGAAAAGAAGAGTTTGTGCCGAAATCAATAGGTATGAACAACATCGTGGTTGCTGCGGAGACAATCGAATCCCTTGAGAAAAGAATCCAGCGCCTGGAACAGGAAAATGCCGAGTTGGCGGCCAAGGTGGCCTGGTATGAGGAGCAGTTTCGCCTGAGTCAACGCCGCCGGTTTGCCGCCTCCAGCGAGCGGTCCAAGACGACCTCCGAGCAGTTGGAACTGTTTAACGAGGCCGAAGTGGAAGCACAGACGCCCCCACCGGAGCCGACGGTGGAAACGGTGACGGTGCGCCGGGTGAAAAAGCCGGGCCAGCGGGAGGAAAAGCTGAAGGAGCTGCCGGTGGAACGGATCGAGCACCGCCTGGCCGGGGAGGAACAGGTTTGCCCGCAGTGTGGGGATGCGCTCCACGAGATGAGCACCGAGGTTCGGCGGGAGCTCAAGATCATCCCGGCACAGGTGAAAGTGGTGGAGCACGTGCGGCAGTTGTACTCCTGCCGCCGTTGCGAACGCGAGGAGATCCAGACCCCGGTGGTCAAGGCCCCCATGCCGAAGCCGGTCCAACCGGGGAGTCTGGCCTCCCCCTCGGCGGTAGCCTATGTGATGACGCAAAAATACGTCGAGGGGATGCCGCTGTACCGGCAGGAGCAACAGTTTGAACGCCAGGGTCTTGCCCTCTCCCGGCAAACCCTGGCGAATTGGATCGTGTACAGCGCGGAGCATTGGCTGGAGCCCTTGTACGAGCGGATGCACCGGGAGCTTTTGAACCAAGACATCCTGCACGCGGACGAGACCACCCTGCAGGTGTTGCGGGAGCCGGGGCGGGCGGCAGAGACGACGTCGTACCTGTGGCTGTACCGCACCGGACGCTACAGTCCGCCCATCGTCCTGTATGAGTACCAGAGGACTCGGGCGGCGGAACATCCGAAGGCGTTTCTGAACGGGTTTAAAGGGTACCTGCATGTGGACGGGTATGCGGGGTACAACGGACTGGCGGACGTGACCTTGGTGGGGTGCTGGGCGCACGCCAGGAGGAAATTTGACGAGGCACTCAAATCCCTGCCGGCCTCGAAGCGTTCGGCGCCGGTGGCCGCCAAGGAAGGCTTGGCCTATTGCAACCGGCTGTTTGCGATTGAGCGAGACCTGAAAGATCTCATGCCGGAGGAGCGGTACCGCCGCCGCTTGGAGTTGAGCCGTCCGGTGCTGGATGAGTTTTTGGCGTGGCTGGTGGAGCAAAAGGAACACAGCCTACCGAAAAGCGCCTTTGGCAAGGCCATTCAGTACTGCCTGGGACAATGGGGGAAGTTGGAGGCGTTTTTGAAAGACGGGCGGTTGGAGATCGACAACAACCGGAGCGAGCGATCGATCAAGCCCTTTGTGATCGGTCGAAAAAACTGGTTATTCGCGAACACCCCGAAAGGGGCGAAGGCGAGCGCGACGGTGTACAGCATCGTGGAGACCGCCAAGGAAAACGGGCTGAATCCCTACGAATATCTTCGGTATCTGTTTGAGCGACTGCCCAACGTGGACGTCAACGATACCAGTGTCTTGGATAGACTGTTGCCCTGGTCGCCCGAGCTGCCGGAGTCTGTCCGCCGTCGTCCATCCGGCGCCACGTAAACGCCGAACTGAAGAGCAGGCCCCATCACCTGGGTCGGGTGGGGTCTATTTGGCGTGCCCAAAAAGCCTACAGCCACCGGCCTCGTTTGACGCTTACCGTTCCATGGCCTTCGCCACCTCACACGCGGCTCGGCTTCCTCTTGTCCCTTTGAGGTTTCAATTAACGATGCGGCAGGATTCACTTCATGTTACGGCCTGCAGTTTCGCTTCACCCATCGGGGCTGTTCGCAGGGCTTCATCCTTAGGCTCTCACCACCAGATGCCTGCTAGCTACGAGGCGGTCTGGCCCCTACCTCGGCCGGACTTGCACCGGCAAGTTGTGCCTAGCTTTGCTAGGCGCGCTGTGAGGCTGTTTGCCGTTTACAAAAAGAATAGTTATAGACGATATAAACTGATTATCCATGTTGATCAGGGAAAAACCCTTCATACGAATTGATAACGGCTTAATTACGGTATGTTGACCACGATGAGTTGATTGCGATATTATTGCGTAAAAATGGACTCTCTAAAAAATAAGAGAGCCATTGCCAAAAACCCTCGGATAGAATAAAGTTGGCAGAAATCATTCTCGAAGAGGGGTTTTTGTTATTGCTCAATACCAGATTGCCATACATTCCAAGTGACTCATATTTGCTAGACTTCTATGACCGAGGGGTTTTACACACTATTATGGACTTGATCCCACGATGTTCCAGAAATCTTAAAATGACGTCAATTCCGGAGGATAGTCCGTGGTACCATCCTCTTTCTTATCGGAGGAATTAGAGATGCGGATAGAGATTAACCAAGAAGATCATAATTCAGGCACCGCCGACAGTGTGCGAAAAATATCGACCTCCTCCTCTGCCCTAGGCATATTGCGTCAGCAACTCGTAAAAAATATCGGACTTGCCCGGCTAAAAAGCTTCTTGTTCCAATTTGGCTGGGAAATGGGGTCCAACGACGGTAAAGAGGCACTCGAGACAGGAAAATCAAAAGAGGATTTAATCAAATACGGACCGTTTATGCATATTATAAACGGACACATCCGCGGGATCGAAAAGCACCGGTGCGCATATGAATTGGACGAGTGCGGCAAACTCACCTACTATCACGGCACCGGCGTATGGATCGGCTCCTTCGAAGCAGCGGAACACTTGAAACACTTCGGTGTTTCAAGAGAACCGGTGTGCTATATGCTGACCGGGTATGCGAGCGGTTTTGTGTCCACCGTTTTCGGAGAAACGCTGATTGCCCGTGAGCTGACCTGCGTTGGCAAAGGAGATGATCATTGCAGTTGGGTCGTAAAGCCCGCCCGTGTATGGGAAGATGAAGGAAGTGCAGCAGAACCTCTCAACACAACCCCAATCGTGCAGGAACTCGAATTGACCTTTGAACAACTGTTGGAAGAACGAACGTTTGTGACCAATCTCGCCAACTTCCAAAAACAGTTAACCGAAGAAATCGCCAACGGGTGCACGGCGGAAGAAATCGCAAGCTTTGTATCCGGAATGCTCGATTTGCCAGTCCTTATTGAAGACATCGACCACCGGTTGATTGCCTATGCCGGACTTTCGCACAAACAGTACGACGAGCTTTCAACCGATTGGGAGACCTACGTGTTAAACGAAACCAACGAGCTGTTCAAGCGGAATGAAAAGAAACATTGGTCCTCCCGCCCAAAATGGTTCTCCACCCCCTTCCAAAAACGGTTAGTCAGCCCCCTTGTCGTTGAACGAAAATTGGTCGGATACTGTTCCTTTTTGTACATGCAAAAAGAAGGGGCCTCCAGCCCGGACGAACCATCAGAAAGGGACGAGCTGTTTTTGGACCGCGTGGCCGGAGCCGTGTCCCTCGTCCTGTTAAACGAAAAAACGAAGTTCGAATCGTTCGAACGGATGAAGGGCAATTTCTTTGAACAAATCCTTGACGGGAATATCAGCGAGGATGATGTACTGAAACGTGGAAAATATACCGGCCTTGATCTCAATGAGCCGTATTATATTGCAGTCATTGACACCAAAGATAACATGATGAAAGCCAAACATCACTTTTTATGGCAGGAACAGCTCCTCGACACAACGTATACTTGGTTTTATCAGAAAAAGCTGGGCATCATGGCCGGTCTCAAAAACGGAAAACTAATCCTGTTTCTGCCGAAATCAGTTTTCTCCGGCCAGCCGGCTGAAAAACCGTTACGCGCTTTTTGCCACTACTTGAAGAAAACGTTTCCGAACCGTATGTTTCGCTGCGGACTTAGTACAGAAGGGTGCGGCATAATGCAAGCCTTCAAATATTACGAGGAAGCGCTGCTCACTGTCAAGTTGTCTAATCGTGTGGGTGTATCTACGTTTGAATCGCTCGGCATCGTAGGTGTGCTCATCAGCAGCAGAAATAAAAACGGAATTGAACGGATTGCAGAACGCGAACTAGCGCCGCTGTGGCCACAACAAGACGACCCAAAACAAATGGAAATGTTGAAAACACTATACGTCTTCTTACAAAACGGCGGCAAACTGGAATCGACCATGAACGAACTTTCGCTGTCGTTAAGCGGACTTCGTCACCGAATCCGGCGTCTGGAAGAAATACTTGGAAAAAATTTGCGTGAGCCAGCTATTATGCATGAATTGTTGCTCATCATGAAAGCCCTGATCGCAATTGACCGTTTAAATTTTTCCAAGGATTAAGATGATCCCAGTTGTCAAAAAGTAGCGTCATATCCTGTACAGCTAGCCGGGTAGTCAGCGCAGGCGATGATTCTCTGATACACCGCGTGCGGGCACGAGGAGGATCATCGCTATGACAAGGACCGAGTGGCGCAAAACCTAGTCCGACCGGGTGGACCATTTCGAGGCGAAGGGCCAAAGCGCCGCCGCTTGGTGTACTGCCCACCCTAGCCGCTGATCCCGCAGACAATCAGCGACCTCTCCCCCCTCCCCCCGCACGTGGCAGACTCCAACCGCCACCGCGCCAACGCCTCCGGCGCGAGGTTACTGACAACTACGTCCGCCGTACCCAACAGTTGCTGAAACACATGAAGACCTTACGGGTATTGGCGATTCAGGAGGATCGACTGTTTGGAGCGCTTCAATCACACAAATTGGCTCAATCACCCGAGCACGACTGAGTCGTAGGCGCAGGCAAAACCACCCGTTTTGGACATTCCGATTTGACGACAGCGCGCAGCCAACTCGGCCAGTTGACAAGTGGCAAACGACGAGGATCCCGCCTGCTCGAGCGACACCACGTTGATCCCAGCCAACGACAACAACGGTTTGGCCAAGCCCGTCAATGCGGTCACGCCCCTTTCGCCCGTGCCGTTCACTCCTGCGGTCGCCTTAGACCAAGCGATTAACCAGGCGGCCCACGCCTTCAACCTCACACACCACCTCGTCGCCCGCTTTCAACCAACACTTCTCAGCCATACCCAGGACCACGCCCTCCGGGGTACCGGTGTAGACCACATCCCCTGGTTCCAGCGTCATGATCTGCGAGAGGTCGCTGATCAGCTCCGCCACGGAAAAAATCATGTCCGCCGTGTTCGAGTCCTGGCGCAGCTCACCGTTAACCCAGCAACGCAAGCGCAGTTGCTGGGGGTCTGGGATTTCGTCTGCCGTCACCAAGTACGGACCGAGCGGGGCGAAGCCATCCAGCGCTTTGCCAAACATCCATTGGCTGGAACGGAACTGTAAATCGCGTGCCGACAAGTCGTTACCAGTGGCGTAACCAAAAACGGCCGGTAGGGCGTCGGCTGGAGTCACCGCGCGCACACGCCGACCCACCACCGCCACCAACTCGACCTCGTAGTCGAACTGCTGTGCGCAGCCAGGCAACGGCACGTCCTGACGGTGCCCAGCCAGGCTATTGTTATACTTGGAAAAATACACCGGGTACTCGGGAATGGGCAGGTTGGACTCCAGGGCGTGTCGCCGATAATTGGTGCCGACGCAGATAACCTTCCCTGGAGCGGGCACTGCGGGAGCAAAATGCAATGTTTCCTCCGGAAACAATTCGTCCGTCTCGGCCAGCGCCGCCAAGCTCCGAACCTGTGCCAACGCAGCTGGTCCAGCAGCTATCAAGTCCATCACCGTTGGTGGCAGACTAATCCCATGCGCCTGTGCAACAGCACTGGCGGCCCACACCTCCCCCCCCTTCACCTGTACGCCGTAATGCAGTTGTCCGTCCACCCAAAACGAAACCAGTTTCATACGCTTCCCTCCACTGTTTCGTCTCCTTTTGTCCTGGCTGCAGAACCAGACTCTGAGCGGCTTACCCTGCCTATGCCAGCACGTCCAAGATCACGCGCTTAAGCCTAACACCGCACCGGACCATGGCCAGGATCATATTTAACCGCGGCCAACCGCGGCGCGGTGCCGATGGCCGGAGTCAACGCGCCTTCAGCCACCTAGCGGGCTGCTTCCGCCGTGCCAATGGCGCCACTGGCATTATGCATCCCGCCGCTGTATACAGCGCCTCCGGCGTCCACCGGATCGTCATGCTAGAACGTGCCCCACCCGCGCATTTCTTTGCCGAACATCACAAAGCTGTGTTCGAAGTTTTCATAAGTCCTTACCCTGAACGGTCATCTCCACCCGGTTGCCGACCGGGATTACCAACGACGTTGGCCACAACTCGATGTTTAACTCGTACACCTTGCCCGGAACCATTCGGTTGTCAGCCTCTTTACTACATCCAATCCTTCCGGCCCTCTAAATGATTAAGATGATACATGAGCTGTCTAAACCCGTCAACCTCACGCAGTCACTGAATCTTTTTCAGCAGGCTGTAGGTACGTCCCCAGCCACGCAGCCAAGAATCCCAGGGGAATACTCACCACCCCGGGGTTCTGGAGCAGGAAAATGGCCGATTTCGCATCCATCACCGCCGGGCTGATAAACACCAGGACGAGGGAAGAAATCAGTCCCACCGCCATCCCCGTCACCGCTCCGGCGGTGTTAAACCGCTTCCAGAAGAGGGAGAAGATGAGCACCGGCACAGCGATCGATTCGAAAGAGCGATCCGCTGGCCCTCTACGAAAAAACCAGGTGCTTTTGTCGCCACCGATGGGATACGGTATAATACAATCGTGAAATGAGCAGAGGAGGATGGACAATGGCCACGG
>NZ_JAILZZ010000015.1:0-63902 GCF_023512215.1 Kyrpidia sp.
AGCCGGGTTAAGAACATCTTCATCTGCTCTCCGGTGGCGTTTTGCGCTTCGTCCAAGATCACGAAAGACTCTTCCAACGTGCGGCCCCTCATATAGGCAAGGGGAGCGATCTCGATCATGCCTCGCTCCAGCGCCTTATGAACCTGATCAGCACCGAATACGTCGTACAGGGCATCGTAAAGCGGGCGAAGATACGGGTCGACCTTGTCCTGAAGATCCCCCGGCAAAAACCCGAGGTTTTCCCCCGCCTCCACCGCCGGCCGGGTCAGCACGATCCGCTGGACATCCCCCCGGCGCAACGCCTGCACCGCCATCACCACGGCCAGGTACGTTTTTCCCGTCCCCGCCGGGCCGATGGCAAACACGATATCCCGCTTGCGAATCGCCTCAATATAAGCGCGCTGCCCAAATGTTTTCGCCCGGATGGACTTCCCCTTTGCGCTGACCCCGAGCGCTTCCCCGTACAAATCCAACAACGACTCCGGCCGGCCCTCCCGGGCCATCTCGATGGCGTAACCCACGTCGGGCTCGGTCAGAATATGGCCTTTGCGCACCAGTTGCAACAAAACGGAAAAGAGGCGCTCCAAGGTTTGTACATCCCGGGCGTCCCCGCTGATGACAATATCCCCGCCGCGCGCCACGATCTTGGCCGGAAATTGTTCCTCGATGCGGCGAAGATGCGCATCGTGAACTCCGAACAATAACGCCGCTTCACGGTTATCCTGTAGGCTGATCTTCCGCAAGGCGCTTTGTTTGGTCAAACGCCACGTTCACTCCCTAATTCGGCGAAATCGGCTCCGGCGACCCCGGCGTCGGGGCGGCCATCGGCCGGGCCACCCCGATATCTTCGACCACATCTGTCCAAACAGTCATATATAGATTACCATTCTTCCACTCCTGGTGCAAAATCTTTTGTTCCTGCACCCGGGCGCCCGGTTTTGCCCGGGCCAAAAGGTCCGCCCGCACCGCGGCCAGCCCCCGCTGTACCGCCTCCTGCTGGGCAATCATCCAACTGTGGCCGGCGGCCTCCAGATAGTCGACCTTGCGCAGCCCCAGGGGCCAGGTCCGCCCCGCCACCTTCAGCGGTTCATCCACCGATCGTTCTTCATAGGACGCAAAAGGAATGTGAGCGGCCCCCCACACCGGAATGGCCCAGGATCCCAGGGTGATGTACGTGCGCCTCACCTTTTCCCCGGTAAAGCCCAACTGCCGGCCTTGGAGCGGGACGACGATGTCCGAGGTGTACCAAACGTGGGCATTGACCTTGCCCTCGGCCGCCACAAGGGTTCCGTCAGGCATTTGGCCGGAGATGACCACCGTCCCCGGGGCCACCGCCTGCCCCCGCTGCACGAGAGAAATTCCCCGCCGGGCGAGGACCGACTCCACCACCCCGGGTTTTCCCGCCACCACTGCTTGAGGCCCCTGGGGCTGAACCTCGTCTTTCTTCGGTTTGATCCGCTCCATCACCTCGATGGTCACCCGGGTACCGGACAGGTGTAACCCCACCCATCCCGCATCGGGTAACAAATCGAGTAACTGGCCTTGCAAGCGGTCGATTTCCATCCGGGAGGGCCTCCACGCCCCGGGGACGAGTCCTATCTCCCGGGCTTTCGCCAACACCTCTTCCGGTTCCACCCGATCCGTTCCCGTGACCTGTACCGTCCAAATCAACGAGCTGAGCACGTAGAGGCCGGCCACGAACATCCCGAATCCGGCAATCCAGAACGGGCGCCGGCGGACAAATCTCCGCCACGGCAACCAGCCTCCGTAGCGGCTCACCCGCATCCCGACCCGCTGTCCGCGGTATACCTGCCGGATAATCCGAATGCCCTGCCAATCGGTGCGAAGGCGCAAGCGATCCTTGTCAACCCAGTGTACCTCTTCCAGCCGCGCCCCCTCCCGGACCGCCCGGTCCAACTCCCGGGCATCGGTCAAGCCCCAAAGCTCCAACTCAAACCACGACAGCCCGTGTATATTCATCCCTCTCGCCCCTTTCGCGCCCGGTACGAAAGGTCGGTCACGTGCCCTTGAATCACGCAGTGATCCGGCGAGAGGCGAACCAGCACCAGATTCGCTCCGGCAACCTGCAGTTCGGCATCGCCGAACTCCACCACCAGGGCGTCCTCCCGGAAAGAAACAATGCGGCCGTGGTTGTCCAGCCGCAACAGGCCGCCGGGGACCCAATCCACCCGAGGATGGTCCCAAATCACATCCTCTGGCAGCTGCAATTTTTCGGTTGCCCAGGATTTCCAGAAACGCCCCCGCGCGCCCACAGGTCACCCCTCCTTTGGTAGACCTGTATGCGTTTGTCGACCCGCCTAGACCCGAACTTGGCCGACTTCTGGATCCTGGGCACCTCCGTCAGACAAATAACACGTTCACCAAGGGCGGAATCGACCCCGGGCCGCCTTGGGCGGCCCCAGAATCACCGCCGCCGCCACCGCCCGGCGCCAACTTTCCCGGTGTTCTTCCCCGCGATCATCCCTTCGAATCACCGGCGCGCCAACCGGAGATATCCCCCGTTGGTACCTAGGAACGGTTGGGTCTTCCGCCGGTGCCGGTCCAGGCACAACCACCACGGGCGATTCCCACTGGACGGGTTGCAGATCGGGCTCAGGCCGCGCCTCGTCTTTGCGCACCTGGGGTTCGCCCCCGGGAAGCTTCCACGGGTCTGAAAACCCCGGGCCCTCCTCCCTTCGTGTTTTCCGTTTCCCCTCCCACCCGGAACCCTCCTGGCCAGAGGATCCTTCCTTCCCCGGGAGCCCCTCGGTTCCTTCCATCCCCAGGCTTCCTTCCTGGCCCGAGCTTCCTTCCTGATCCGAACTTGCCTTCCCCTGGCCCCCGAAGAGCCAGTCCCACGCCGACACGTCTTCGGGCAGCTTCTCCCCGTTCACTTCGTTTCCCCTCCCGACAAGGGCCCCGGGAGATCACGCGGTGGAGATTTCGCAATGGATTCCCGCATCCGAGTATCTGCCACGATGTTCTGCATCTGCATGTAATCCATGACCCCGAGCTTGCCCTCCCGCAACGCCTCGGCCATGGCCCGGGGCACCTCGGATTCGGCCTCCACCACCTTCGCCCGCATCTCCTCAACGTACGCCCGCATCTCCTGCTCCCGGGCCACCGCCATCGCCCGGCGCTCCTCGGCCTTGGCCTGGGCAATCTGCTTATCCGCTTCCGCCTGGTCCGTTTGCAGCTGGGCGCCGACATTTTTCCCGATGTCGACATCGGCGATGTCGATGGAGAGAATCTCAAACGCCGTACCGGCATCTAATCCTTTGTCCAGCACCGTGCGCGAAATCTTGTCCGGATTCTCCAGCACGTCCTTATGGGAAGTGGCGGAACCGATGGTCGTCACAATCCCTTCCCCCACCCGGGCGAGAATCGTCTCCTCCCCGGCGCCGCCCACCAACCGGTCTATGTTGGCCCGCACGGTCACCCGGGCTTTTACTTTCAGTTCAATGCCGTCTTTGGCCACCGCCGACACGATGGGCGTTTCGATCACCCGGGGGTTGACGCTCATTTGGACGGCCTGGAGCACATCCCGTCCAGCCAGGTCGATGGCCGCCGCCCGGGCAAACCCGAGGGCGATGTTGGCCCGCTCTGCCGCAATGAGGGCGTTGACCACCCGGTCCACGTTACCGCCGGCGAGATAATGGCTTTCGAGTTGATTCGTCGTAAGATTCAGTCCGGCCTTTGTCGCCTTGATCAAGGGATTCACGATGCGAGAAGGAATGACCCGGCGCAACCGCATGCCGACCAGCGTAAAGATCCCCACCCTGACCCCGGCGGCCCATGCGGAAATCCACAACATCACCGGCACAAAGGTAAACAGGACTGCAAAAAAGGCGATGATGACGAGTACGATCAGCGCGAGACCGATCCACGCGGCGTTCATTCAGCCGATCCCCACTTTCGTTAAAAATGGTGGTCTACAAACGATCCCGTTCGAAAAGCCGGGACGCGCCTCACCACGACTCTGGGCCCTTCCACCTCTGCCACCTGAACTTCCTCTCCCCGCTCGATAAACTCGCCTTCTGTCACCACATCCACGCGCTCCTCGCCAAATTCCGCGATTCCCGCAGGTCGAAGGGGCGTCACCGCCGTGCCGGTTTTCCCGAGAAGATAACTGAGATCCCGGGTGGGCACATATCCCTCCCGGCTCTCCTGACGGTCTCCCAAAACGATCCGGTTCCACAACCCCCGTTTGCCATAATAGCGTAAAAGCGCGATGACAACAGCAACGGCCAAGAGCGCCCCGATTCCCAGGGACGCGAGACCGTAGCGGGCGCCGGCCAGGGCCATGACCACCGAAGCCCCCACGGCCAACACCCCCAGGGTGCCCAGGATGCCGAAACTGACAATGGCCATTTCCAAGGCGAGCAGTACAATGCCGGCACCGAGTAGAATCAAACTGACCCATCCCTGCCAGTCCATAGGCTCACCCCCTCGCCTGGCGCTCGTAGTATAGCATACATCCGTTCACAAAAACGATCACCTTTTTCACCCAAAAAACGTCGGAAAAGGCGCCTCTTCCCCGGCCGAGGCGTTTGCCTGCCCCGCGCCCGCCCGATTACGGCCGATCCATCCCGTAAGCCAATCGTCTCGGGTCGGTCTCCGAAGCCCCTTCTCTCCCCCAGGAGATTTCTTCGTCGGTGAGAGCGCGGACCCTCTCCAGCTTCACCTGTGGACCCATGGTACTCTCCAAGAGATTCGCCGTTTCAGCGATCACCTGCCTGACATCCAGGCCCTCCCCGCCTGGCAACAGGTGCAAGGACGTGGAAGACCGGGCCCGAATCGGGCGCTCCCCGGTGGTCCGCTCGTAAAAATCGTTCAACCAATCCGCCGCTTGCTCCGGATCCACGCGCACCCACAAGGTCCCGTGAGCCAGGATGTACCCCCGGTTGCGGGAGCCCGGAACCGCCAACCCACCCTTCCAGCTTTGAGACGTCCCGGCGATTTTCCGCCCGTTCACCACCAAATTATGGGCACCGTCGCAAAATGCACCCGCCACGTGCCCAAACTCGGCTCGCCACCCCCGTTGACTTAGTACCCCCTGCACCGGGCGGCACAACGCCCGATACACTTCCTCTATCCCCACGCGATCCACCCGGGGAATCACCAGGGAAAACTGCAGGGCGCCGGGCCCGTGGGGCACCGCCGTGCCCCCGCTGGACCGAACCCGTATCGGCAGGCCGTCCACTTCCCGGGGCGGATCACCCCCCCGGCGCAATCCTTGTACAATATCCCGGCGGCTGACCACGAGGCACGGGTCGTTGACCCAGAGTCGGAAAGTGGGCGGCCCCCCCGCCGCGACCTTCCGGCCCACCGCCTGGTCTCGGGCAACTTTTTCCTCGATAGTCCCCGGCTGCTCCTCCACCACAAGCCGCCACGTCGGCCACCGGCTCCACAAGGTGTCGTCCCATTCCACCTGTTTCACGCCGCCTCCCCCACCCCTGCACATCGTGGCCCCTGCGCCCGGCACCCGCGGGCGCAGGGGTAAAAACCCCAAAAAAGCCCTGCACGGCTTGTGCAGGGCTTTTCATTCGACCCCTTCACGATCTAAGCGATTCCTGGACCAAAGCATTGACCGCTTTCCCGTCGGCGCGGCCCTTGACTTTTGGCATCAGTGCGGCCATCACCCGGCCCAAATCCGCCTTCCCCTTCGCCCCAACTTCTGCGATGGTTTCCTCGACAAGTCCGCGAAGTTCCTCTTCTGACAAAGGAGTGGGGAGATACTCTTCGAGGATGGCGATCTCTCGCTGCGCCTGTGCCTCTAAATCGGTACGCCCCGCCTGTTGCGCGGCCTGGAGGGATTCGCGCCGCTGCTTTCGCTCGCGCTGCAACACTTGGATCGTCTCTTCCTCAGTTAACGGGCGCTGCCGTTCGATCTCCTCGTTCTTCAAGGCCGTACGCACCATGCGAATCACAGACAAGCGAATCTTATCCTTTTCCTTCATCGCCCGTTTCATATCGTCTGTGAGCCGGTCTTGCACGTTCAACGCTTAAGAGCCCCTTTCCATCACCGGTCCCCGCCGGCCGATGCCCGTTCTACCGCCATCAGTACTTGCGGCGTTTCTTCCGGGCCGCCTCCGACTTTTTCTTCCGGGCCACGCTCGGCTTCTCGTAGTGTTTGCGCTTCTTGACCTCGGCCAGAATACCATCTTTGGCCGTCGCTCGTTTGAAGCGGCGCAACGCGCTATCGAGGGACTCGTTCTTCCGAACCCGAATCTCCGACACCTGATTCCCTCCCTCCGCCTAACATCCCGTGACGATCACGAGAGGCACAAGGCGTACCTATCCCGGTAAGCACCCGTCCATTAAAATCATTATAATCGAAGCTTTTTCACCGTGTCAACGAGGAGTTTCCAGTTATTCCCATTCAGCGCCGGTAAGAGAGGGAATGATGGGGCCATCCTGCGGATCCTGCCCATCCGTGGAACGTGGTATCATAGAATCAACTTCGACAACGGACAATCCGAGGTGACATCCATGACCGTAAGCCCAGAAGCACGCCGGTACATCCTCGACCTCGCCCGGGCTGAAGAAAGACCCTGGCACGGCGTTCGTCTGCAAGTCATTCCCGGTTGTGGAGGACCCAGGTTCATCCTCAGCCTCGACGATCCCCGCCCCGGGGACACGGAGATCACGGCATCGGAATTGACGATCCTGGCCGACCCCTTTTCAGCCACCTTTCTCGATGAACTGGTGGTGGATTACTCCGCCGAAGAGGACGACCTGACGTTTCGCCATCCGGACAGTTTCGGCTCCAGTTGTTAGTCAACTTGCGGGGTGCAGTCTGTCGTCACTGCACCCCACCCCCTCACTGACCGGCCCCGGCCGCCGCGGAAAAATTAATAAAGGCAGCAATAGCGAGGCCGATGAAGGAAAGACCCAAATACGTGGTGCGGCCCCAACCTTTATCGCGAATACTCCCGATCAGGGCCTTGAGCGCAAACAAAGCCATGATGACAAAGAAAATCCCGGACAGTACCATGTCAGCTACCCCTTTCTGGCAATGGCGTTCCCCAGATGTCCATCTTGTATTATACCCGGCCACTCCAAGTTCCGGCAATCTCTCCAAGCCTCGCTTTTTCACCGCCGCCCGGGGGAAACATCCACCGACCACGTGGGCTTTTTCGGTCGGGTGCACGCCTGTCCGATTTTCTGCTATCATAAGAGCGACTTGCGGAATTTTGCCCGTTTTTATGGTGCGTATGGTTCGGGTACGGAAAGGAGCACGGCAGGATGTTGCGAAAACCGCTCGGGAAACGGGTCCGGTTGACCTTGGTGGGGGCCGTCGCCTTGCTCACCGCGGGTTGCGGCATGTTGGGAAAGCCGGTCACCCCTCCCCCTCCCCCACCCACGGAAATCACCGTCGGCATCCCGTCTGAACCTCAGACCCTCAACCCGATTTTCGCCGAAGACCGTTCGTCTCTGGCGGTGATTCACGCGTTGTTCGACAGTGTGGAAGCTGAAGGCCCGGACGGCGTCCCCCGGCCGGAGTTGGCCGACCGCGTGACGGTGAGCCCGGATGGCACCACCTACACCATTCATTTGCGACCCGGGGCCACATGGCACGACGGCGAACCGGTCACCGCCGCCGACGTTTTATTCACATACCGGGCGATTCTCCAATCTCAGGTGCAATCCCCTTATCGACCGCTGTTCCTCGTCGACGGGGAACCTCCGGAAATGCGCCAGTTGGACGAACAAACCCTGGAGATCCGTTTACCCCATCCTTCGGCGGGGTTTGTCAACGCGCTTACCGTCGGCATTCTTCCCGAACACGCGTTTCCCAACGGGAATGTCAAAGATTCGCGTTTTAGCGACCACCCCATTGGAAGCGGGCCCTTCTCCTTCGTGCAATGGAACCGCGGGCAAAACATCCAGTTGAAACGTTTCGATGGATATTTCGCGGGCCGGCCCGGCGTCGACCAATTGACCTATCGGATTGTGCCGGAATCAAACCAGCGGTCCGCCTTTGCCAGCAAATCGATCGACGTGTTTGTCCCGACTCCGGCCGACGTCTTGAAGATTCAACAAGACGCGTCCGCGGACAAACCGGACCTGGTCCACTATTCCAGTGAATCGGTGATGACCCTGTTGGTGCACCAGCGGGGGTCATACCTGGCGGACCACGCCGTACGAAAAGCCCTGGCCCTGTCGATCGATCGATCTGCCATCGCGGACAAAGCCTTTGGAGGTCCGGGATTGGCGTCGCCCGCCGATTCCCTTTTTCCACCCGGAAACTGGGCCCACGACAATCGAACACCTCCGGCGCCAAACCCCGCCGCTGCAAAAAAAATCTTAGACGAAGCGGGCTACGTGACCAACAGCTCCGGCTGGCGGGTCAAAGACGGAAAGGTCCTGAGCTTTCAACTGCTGTACATCTCTGACCGCACGACAGACAAGATCGCCCAGATGTTAGCAGACCAGGCGGCTGAGGTGGGCATCCAAATTCAACCCAAAGGGGTCGATCGAACGGCCTTTTATCAAACTCTGGATGCCCCGGAAAAAAATTTTGACCTGGCGCTGAACACCTATTGGCTGGGTCCGGATCCGGACGCCTTTGCGGATCTGTTGACGACACACGGGGAATACAATTTTCAAGAGTACGACAATCCCCAAGTGGACAAATGGTTTACCCAGGCCCGGGAAACTTCGGATCAAGGGGCGCGGCTCTCCTTGTACCGACAGATCGATCAAAGCATTCGAGATGACGTTCCCGTGATCCCCTTGGTATACCCGGAGGGCTTTCTGGCCGTGCGCCGCACCATTGTCAATGTCGAGAAAGCAGATCCGGCACCCGTAGTATTGTTCCGGTATCTTGAACAGTTAGGGGTGAACCCCGGGCGAGCGGTGACGCCATAAACTGACTCGGCGGCGGCGGAATTCGACACCCCTTCCCAGAACAGGGGAAATCACCGGCACCGATCGACATCTTCTCTCCTTGCCCGCGGCGGCCCGTCCCCTTGATGATCAATCCGGGGAGGTGACGGAGATGGATCTTCTGCAGGAGTTGTCCCGGGAGGCCGCGGTCATCGGCCCCATGGTCCTGCGACTGCTCATCGCCTTTGTGGCCGGCGCCATCATCGGAGCGGAACGGGAGTTGCACGTGCGGAGCGAGCACGGAAAAGGGGCGGGCTTTCGAACCTATTCCCTGGTCACCTTCGGCAGCTGCCTGTACGCCCTGGCCAGTACCTACGGATTTGCCGCCACCTCCGGAGGGGGAGTGGATCCCGGCCGGGTGGCGGCCCAAGTCGTCACCGGAATCGGGTTTCTCGGCGCCGGTACGATTCTAAAGGATCCCAGTGGTATGGTGCGAGGACTCACCACTGCCGCCGGGTTGTGGGTGGCCGCCGCCATCGGCCTGCTGATCGGAGCCGGGCTGTACTTTACAGGCCTGTTCGCGGCGGTCCTCGTCTACATCATTCTCCGGTTTCACGATCTGTTCCCGAACTTCCCGCTGTTCCGGCGCCTGGAGGAGATGAACCGAGAGGAGTCTGGCGACAAGGGGGCGGACGACCTGTAAGACCAATCGTCCGCCCTCGGCCTCCAGGAGCTAGTTCTGAAACGGAGTGATCACAAAAGGCAACCGGGGCTCCCGCACTTCTTCTCCTGCCGTCCGCTGCATATCCTTCCAAAATGCCCAGACGTCTTCTTCGTTTGGCCACTGTTCCCGTTCGGGCGGCGGTACGGGAGTCCACCGATCGCCCGTAGGGGGAAAACCGCTCGACAAGGTTTGATCTTCTGGCTCCCCGGCTCCCTCGATAAAGGCTTCGATAAGTGCCACGAGGGTCTCCTGAGTTGAGCAATCCAATTCTTCGCACCTGCGATGAAACCGTTCGGCCAGACCTCGGGAAACCCGGGCTCCCACGTATACCAGAGAAATTGATCCCAATTTTAAATCGACGGAACCCCGTTGGGCCACTCCGACCACCCTCCTTGGGACGAATGATTGTCTATTCGTGGTTTCGCCACTCGCCGTAAAATCTCCTTTGGGAATCCTGTCAAAAGTCGTCGTCCTACTCAGAAAAAAATTGACAAAAACCGAGGCCCTCGACAAAGAGGAACCTCGGTAAAAAGAGCGGCCAAGGAGGAGGGTGCAACTTTGGACCGACGGCCCGCCGTCAGCGCACCGCTTTGCGCAAAGCCTGATCGAGATCTTCCAGGATGTCCTCTAAGGTTTCCAGTCCGACAGAAAGCCGGATCATCTCCGGAGTGACCCCGGATGCCCGCTGTTCTTCCTCAGTCTGTTGTTGGTGGGTGGTGCTGGCGGGGTGAATCACAAGGGATTTCGCATCGCCCACATTCGCCAAGTGAGAGAATAACTGCAGGCTTTCGATAAACTTCCGCCCGGTCTCGACTCCCCCATCAATGCCAAAGGTCAGAATCGCCCCCTGCCCCTTCGGCAGGTACTTCCGGGCCAACGCCGCATAAGGACTTGATTCCAAACCCGGGTAATTCACCCAGCGGACATTAGGATGGGATTCCAAGAACTGGGCGACCCCCAGGGCGTTTTGAGAATGGCGTTCCATCCGGAGAGACAGGGTCTCCAGTCCTTGCAAAAACAAAAAGGCGTTAAAAGGCGACAGGGCGGGTCCCATGTCGCGCAACAACTGCACCCGAGCCTTGACGATGAACGCAGCAGGCCCCACGGCTTCCACATAACTCACGCCGTGATAACTCGGATCGGGCTCCACCAGTCCGGGATATTTCCCCGAAGCCTTCCAATCGAAGCGCCCGCCGTCCACGATGACTCCGCCGATGGAGGTCCCATGGCCGCCGATAAACTTCGTGGCGCTGTGAATCACAATATCCGCCCCGTGCTCCAGAGGTCGGTGCAGATAAGGCGTGGCAAAGGTGTTGTCGATGATCAAGGGCACCCCGACCTCCCGGGCCACCTGGGCCACCGCTTCGATATCGAGGATGTCGATCTTGGGGTTGCCGATGATCTCGGCGTAAAAAGCCTTTGTCCGCGGAGTGGCCGCCCGGCGAAACGCCTCCGGATCTCCGGGATCGACGAATTTCACGTCGATGCCCAGCCGCCTCAAGGTATGATGAAAAAGATTAAAGGTCCCCCCGTACAGATAGGACGATGAAACAATCTCGTCCCCGGCTCCGGCGATATTGAGGAGGGCCAGGGTGATGGCCGCCTGCCCGGAGGCCGTGGCCAACGCCCCCACCCCGCCTTCCAAAGCCGCCATGCGTTGCTCAAATACGTCCTGGGTGGGGTTCATGATGCGCGTATAGATGTTCCCAGGCTCCTTTAACGCGAACAGGTTCGCCGCGTGCTCCGTGTCCCGAAACACATAGCTGGTCGTCTGATAAATCGGCACTGCCCGGGAACGCGTCGCCGGGTCCACCGTCTGGCCGGCGTGCAAAGCCAAGGTTTCAAACCCCTTCTGTTTCTCCGTCACTCCCGTGTCCTCCTGTCTCTCGGCTCATTCTAGAGTAGATTAATCGGATTACGGAGATTATAATGGACGTCTTCTATATCTGTCAAATCACTCGTCCCGCGGGCGCCGGATTCGGAGAAGAAGGTTCTTGCCCGGGCGCTTTTTTTTCGGCTCCGACTCCTCCTCCTTCTTGTGACGGGTCGGCCCCACCACACCAGCCTCTATGGCCTCAGGAAAGGTGTACCATCGGCCGCGGTACTGGATCCGATTCATGGACCCGTCCTCCTTTCGCATTGTTGATCACAGACTTTTCGTCAATCCGCCGTCAACGGAAATGGTCAAACCGGTCAGATAGCTCGCCGCCGGGGAACAAAGAAACGCGACCACTTTTGCAAACTCTTCCGGGGTGCCGTACCGGCCCAGCGGGATTTGACCTTCCCATCTCTTGCGGACCTCGTCCACGGGCTCTCCGGTCTTCTCAGCAGTGATCCGGTCCAACTCCCGGACCCGATCCGTTTCGATGCGCCCCGGCGCAACGTTATTGACCAAAATGTTATAAGGGGCCAGCTCGATGGACAACGTCTTCGTCAACCCCGCCACTGCGGCCCGGACGGTGTTGGAAAGGACGAGGTTCGGGATGGGCTGTTTCACGGATGTGGAGGTAAGGTTGATGATTCTCCCCCCGCCCTGGATCCTCATGTACGGAATCACCAGGCGGGTGGCCCGCACAACACTCATCAGGTTCAAATCCACGGCGGCATACCAGGCCTTGTCATCGAATTGCTCGAAAGTCCCGGCCGGCGGCCCCCCCGCGTTATTGATGAGGATATCCACCCGGCCCCACCGATCCGCCGCCGTGCGGACCACCTTCTCGATGTCACCGGCAGAGGTTACATCCGCTTGGACGGGGATGACTTCCACATCAGACCGCTCTCGAATCCACCGGGCGGTCTCTTCGATTCTTTGTGCATCCCGGCTGGCGATGACGAGATCGTTACCCGCCTGGGCCAACTCCAACGCCACCGCCCGCCCCAGCCCCTTGCTGGCTGCCGTCACAATCGCCACTTTCCGTCCGTCCATGTCCGCCACTCCTCTCGATTCATCCCGTTTTTGTTGCCACCTCGCGCCTTACGACGGGGAACATCCCATCATTATGGAGTATTGTCGAGCTGCACAAAAGCGGCGCTCACATACCCCTCCCGGCCATCCCCGAGCCGGATGTGAAGCCAACCCGGCTGGCGATCCAACACCTCAAACCCCGTTCCGTGTACCAATCGCCCGAGGGTGGGATAATCGGTCCCAGGGCCGGCGCGAAAGTTCACCCACTCCCCACTCACCCGACCCGTGAGTGCCGGTTCCGTCACCGGTGCCGAAGAGGCCGGACTCTGGGACCCGCCGAAACCTCCGGATCCGAGTGTATTTCCAGGAAAATATTTCTGGACGTACTGCCGCACTGCCGGGGTGTCCGGAACCAGAATGCTCTGGCCATCTGACGACCACGCCTCGCGAAACGCATCCGCCGGCGGGAGCTGGATCTGGGTGATGCTCTGCCCCCGATCCCTCCACAGGCACAGTCCCAGGCGAAGTTGGTCTCCCGGCGAGAGATTCGTGCGAATATAAGGCTCGGCTGCAGCGAGAACGTTCGGGAAGCGCACCAGGTTCTGCGGGCGCATCATCTGCCGGATAACGGCCTGCACGAACTTCCTTTGTCGCTCGGTGCGGGCGTAATCCCCGAGGGCATCGTGCCGAAACCTCACATATCCCAGAGCCTGAGCCCCGTTGAGATGCTGAAGTCCCGGTTTCAAATGAATATCGTAACGCCCGTCGTCCACGTAATCCATCGGCTTCTCCACGTCGATGTCCACCCCGCCCAGGGCGTCCACGATGTGGATAAACCCTTCGAAATCTGTCACGGCGTAGTACGGAATGTCTAGGCCCAGCCAAGTTTCCGCCGTTTTCCTGGCCAAATCCGGCCCCCCTGCAGCGTAGGCCGCATTGATCTTCTCCTGACCCACCCCGGGAATGGACACCCAAGTATCCCTCAGAATGGAGCCCACCGTCACTCCCCCGGTTCCTTGGGGGATGTCCAGGAGCAGCATCGTATCCGACCGGGGATGGGGATCCTGGCCCCGGTTGTCCACACCGAGCACCAACACCCGCACGTCGCCGGATGGCCAGATGCCTGGGGGCGCTCCTTCAGAGACGCCGGACACGAATCTGGCCAAAACGAGGCCGTAGTACCCCGCCACAACCAGCAACAGAAGAACGATGAGCCACAGCAGCCGCTTCGCCCGTTTCCCCGGCGTCATCGATGTCGCCTCACCCCGTCCGACCATGGCATCTTCCCCAATTTCGTGATATCGTTGGGATGAGTTCGTCCGACGAAGGAGGCAGTGGCCATGGTGCGCAAAGTTTCTCTGATCGTCACCGTCATCCTGGTGGCGATCGCCGTCGGGTATTTTATCCGCGACGTCCGCACCTGGCAGTGGGAGCAATCCCTCAGTCCGGATATGCGCCGTCTCTATTATTTCGACGACATCCGCCCGGTCGACCTGAAGGCCTCCGCCATCCATACCGCCGCTTTCATCGCGGCCGTCTCTTTGTTCGAATGGCTTTTCCTGATGGCCCTGCCCCCCGAATCAGAGGGAAAGGATCGGGAATAACCCGGCCCCGCCGGCACCCTCGCTTCCCCGCCACCCAGACAACGGGTGAACATTTTACCACTTGTCTCACATTATACACGGGGAACCGGGAGGAAGCGAATTACCCGCCAACGGCCGGCTCGACCCAAGGTCCTGGAGACCCGGAAAAACGGGAGGCCTCGAGGAAAAAAGGGGCCCGGCGTGGCCGGACCCCAAAAGGGCGGAAAAGATTTCTTTCGATTCTTCGCCGTGCAGCACAGATCACGACTGCTCTTCCACGTAGTAATAGGCCGACATCGCGGCCATCGCCCCTTCGGCGACTGCAGTGACGACTTGGCGGAGCCAGGTCTCCCGCACATCCCCTGCCGCAAACACCCCGGGGACCGCCGTTCGAAACCGGTCATCGGTGGGAATCCATCCTTCCGCGTTGACGATCGGCGTGCCCTTCAGAAACTCGGTGTTGGGCTTAAGCCCGATGTAGATGAAAATCCCGTCCGCATCCACGGTTTCTCGTTCTCCCGTCACGGTGTTCTCTAGAACCAGGCGTTCCACTTTGCGCTCGCCCTGAACCTCCACCGGCCGACGATTGAACAAGAAAGAGATTTTCTCGTTGTTCCTGGCTCGTTCTTGAAGCACCGGCTGTGCCCGCAGTTTATCCCGGCGGTGCACAATGGTCACTTTGGCCGCGTGCCGCGTCAAATACACGCCTTCTTCGCAGGCCGAATCCCCACCGCCAATTACGTATAGGTTTTTGTTCTTGAAGAAGGCGCCATCGCAGACCGCGCAATAGGACACCCCCCTGCCGGAGAACTCCTTCTCCCCCGGGATTCCGAGCTTTTTGGGCTCGCAGCCCGTGGCGATAATCACCGTCTTGGTTTCCAGCACCTCTCCTCCGGACAGATGCACCCGGTGAATCGGCGGACCGAACTCCACGCTTTCCACCTCGCCCTGCTGGGTCTGCAGACCGAGGGCCTCAGCGTGTTCCCGCATCTTCTCCGAAAGATCCGGCCCCAAAATCGACGTGAATCCGGGGTAGTTTTCGATCTCCTCGGTGTTTTGCATCTGCCCGCCGTACAGGCCGCGTTCCACCAGGAGCGTTTTCAAACCCGAACGCAGGGCGTAGACAGCGGCGGACAGTCCGGCGGGACCACCGCCCAGAATGATGGTGTCATAAACCAATGTCAAATCCCTCCTCGGGGCTGCGGAAATGGGCCCGTGATATACCCCTGCACCGTATTGTAGCGAAAAAAACTCCATCTGCCAAAGTGCCGGCAAAAAACCAGGTGCGAACTCGGCGCGAATCCCGTATAATTTGGGCAAGATCCCGGACGGAGGACAGCCATGACCGACTATCCCCGGCATTTGGTCGATTTTATTCACCTGTTCAATGTCGATCGCGCTTTCTACGATTGCCATGAATACGGGGAAGAATTATGGCTTGAACAAGGGCGGCCGCCGTTTTTAAAGGGATTGATCCAAACGGCGGTGTCCCTATACCACCTCGAAGGCGGGAATCTGGGTGGCGCCCGCAAATTGTGGCGCACAGCCTCTGCATATCTCTCGCCCTATGCCCCCGCGTATATGGGGCTGGATGTCGAGCGCATCCTCCAGGACATGAACAAACTTTTCACCGAACCCGGGGAACCCACTCCGGAGCAGGCCGCCACGATCCGCCTGCACGTGGTCGATCCAAGACTTCAGGACCTTTTGGCAAACTGGAGAGTGCTCCCCCTGGACGATAACTCCGCCCATTCCAACGACTAACGACCGGAGAGAGGAATCTTGCACAGCACCGATCTGTTACAATTTATCGCCGCCCACGGATATGCGGCCCTGGCCTTGATATTGGCCACCGGTCTCATTGGCCTCCCTGTGCCCGACGAGGTGCTGTTGACCTTTGCCGGATTCTTGACTTGGCAAGGCATCGTTCATTTGCCGGGCACGGCTGCGTCCGCTTTTCTCGGAAGCTGTTCGGGCATTACCTTGAGCTACGTCATGGGCCGGGGGATATTTCGCCGGATTGCGGACCGGGTCCTCCGACGGGCCATGGAAAGTGGAAAACTCGCCCAGGCGGCCCGGTGGATGGATCAATACGGAGGATGGGCCTTATTTTTCGCGTATTTTTTCCCGGGGATTCGGCATGTGGCCGCTTATGTGGCCGGCGTCGGGCGCATGGCCTTCCACCGTTTTGCCAAATGGGCCTACGCCGGAGCGGCTTTGTGGGTGCTGACCTTTCTTTTTCTCGGACGGTGGCTGGGCCCCCGCTGGCACGTCGTGGAGCGTTGGATGCACCACTGGACCCTCTGGGCGGCGGTGGTCTTTGTCGCGGTCACCGCCATCGGCCTGTGGTTGCTGCGGCGGGTCCGACCGGTGCGAAACCGGTCCTGACCTTAGGGCCACCACGGAAAGATACTCCTCCACCCTCCTCCGGTCTGAACGCTTCGAACCGCCGCCCCGACGTTGATGACCCCGTAACCGTACTGGGGATCCCGCCCGGGAGGACCGCCGTCCACCGCTGTTTGCTGAATGATGTTTCGTACTTGGTCGGCTGTGAGACTCGGGCTGCGCGCCCAGATCAGCGCCGCCAGACCCGCCACGTGAGGGGAGGCCATGGAAGTCCCGGAGAGGGCGGCATACTGTCCCCCTGCGTACGTGCTGGCAATGGAGACCCCCGGAGCCGCCACACCCGCGTGGGCACCGTAGCTGGAGAAGGGGGCGAAAACCCCGCCGGGGTCTACGGCAGTGACCGCCAGAACCTCGGGATAGGCGGCGGGGTACTCGGGGGTGTCCGTCCCTTCATTCCCCATGGCCGCCACCACCAGCACTCCCCGGCCCGCTGCATAGCGGATGGCATCGTGAAGGTATTGACAGTCCTCGGTTTGACCCAGGGAGAGGTTGATGACCCGGGCTCCGTGATCGGTTGCCCAAATGATCCCCCGGGCCACATCGAAAGCCGAGCCAGCACCGTCCTGATCCAACACCTTGACGGGCAGGACCCGCCCATGCCAGTCGAGGCTGGCCACCCCTTCTCCGTTGTTCGACAACGCGGCGATCACCCCGGCCACGTGGGTGCCGTGACCATTGTCGTCGTCGGGGGGACGGGTGGGGTCCAACAGGTTTGCACCGGGGAGGAGTTGGCCCTGAAGGTCCGGGTGCCCTCGGTCGACCCCGGTGTCCACCACGGCGACTACAATCCCCGGTGCCCCGGTGGTCGTGCGCCAGGCGTTCTCCGCGTCGATCATCGGCATGTTCCACTGATAGGGTCGGTATAAGGGATCATCCGGAGTCCGGTTGATCCGAGCAACCCCGTGGCGTTCGATGTAGCGGGCTCCTTTGGCGCGAAAGAGCGGTGCCGCCCGGTTCATGTCCGAAGGCCTTGCGAAACGAAATACGTATCCGCCTCGCCCGTCCCGGTTCACGACCCGGCCCCCCGAGGCCCTTTGAAGGTCCTCTAGCTCCGGAGTACCGAGCACTCGCCCAAAATGCACAATCCATTCCCCATCCCGGTGGACGACCCGGGGAGCGGGCCTTCCCTGGCCCCCACGGACATGCCAATCGGTCCCATCCACCGCCGATTGGGTATGGATAACGTCTTTGCCAGCCAACCCTTTGGAACTTCCCACCCCACCCGGGGCGGAGGATAAAGATCCGGGGTTCCCTTTCGTGAGGACCTGGGGCCTCCCGCCCGGGGCATGAAGACTTGTCAGAGCACCGAAGCTTTTCTCATACTCCGCCGCCACCCGGTGCACCGACGCCAACGAGATTTTGACCGCAAGAAGTCCACCGTCCAGCCGCAGCCCCGCGGGGGAGTAGAGCCGGCCGGCCTCGTCCTGCCGGGCCGGGCCCACATACCACCCTGCGGATGACTGGGTGGTGCCATTTTCCACTTCCCGCAACAACGTCGGGGACAGGGAAGACCCGGTGGCGGCGGGCGGCCCGCCGGCCGGCAACCACACGGCCCCCAGATAACCTCTCCTCGGAGATAACCGATCGGCCAACAGCGCCGTCCGCTCGCCGGGTCCGGGGGATGACAATAGGGCAGCCGCCGCATCGGCCATGTCTTTTCTGGCCCGGGAAACCGTCAAGGACGCGGTCACCGCCACATCCCGGGATGCGATCTGAGCCGCGCTGTATGGAGTATGACTCAGGGGCGGTTGGGAGGGAACGTGCCCCGGCCCCGGGCTTTGTACGCCTCCTCCCGCCCACCAAGCACCGCCGAGGAGGGCGACAATCAAAGCGAATGACACCGGCACTCGCAGGAATCTCGGGCCCCGTTCCTTTCGCTTTTTCTCCATGCTCGTCCCTCCCCGCAGCGAGACTTTGACGCCTTTCAGTGTGCCTTTGGGAAAAAGTCAGTATGCGGTGAGCGAGATGGAAAAAGGACACTGCCCTGCGGGACCGAGCTCTGTGCTAAGATAAAAGGGAGGTGGATGAGTCGAGGTGGTTGGGTGAGACCGCGACAGATTCACGGAGTCCGAATCGCCGTGATTCTCTTGTTATTTCTTTTTATTCCAGTTCAGACAGCACTGTCCGTTTATCAGAATCTATGGCCCGATCATCGACATGTCGCATTGCTGCGCTTTGAAGACGTCTCCGCCGGGCCCCCTTATCAAACTCCCGAAGACCTCGGGAAACTTCGGGCTGTGATGGAATTTCTCGCTGCCGAGAAGGTCCCGTACCAGATTACCGTCGTCCCCAGATATTTGGGCACAGACCCGGAAAATCGGCCGGTGGTCCACGATATCACGCAGCCTGATGCCGCCCCCTTCGTCACTTTGTTGCGCTGGGCTTCGAAACATGGGGCCGTGGTCGGAGTACATGGGTACACCCACCAATACGGCCAACCGGACTGGCGCAACCCGGGAACGATCACGACCATTGGCCGGGAGTTTGAAGTGCCGCATGAGCCCCTGACGGATACGCCCGAATATGCGGCTCGGCGGCTAGCGGCGGGCGTGCATTCCTTTGCCGCCGCAGGTTTGGTCCCGGGCTTTTGGGAGACCCCTCACTATGCGGCGACCGCGGAACAAGAACGGGCTCTCCGAAGTAATTTTGGGATCCTGTATGAGCCGGACCGGCGGCAAGTGAGGTCGTTAAAAGATATCGTTCCCCGGGACGGCCCGACGGCCTCCGGGGCATGGGGAGCCGTGTACATCCCGACCCCCTTGGGGTATGTGCGGTCCGATCAACCCGAAGACTCCGTGAAGCGGATTCTGTACCGCGCTTCCTTTTTCGAAGGGCTCGGAAGCTTATATTATCATCCAGTGTTGGAATTTCCATTTTTGGAGCCGGTCAAGCGAAACGGCCGACAAGTCTGGCGAGACGGTTTGCCGGAATACCGGTATCGCCCCGGACCGCCTTCGTATCTTCACCAATTGATCGACGGTCTGGGGCGCGAGGGATACACCTTTGAATCGCTCCACCAAGTGGTGCCTCTGCAACCCGCCTGGCAGTATACCCTGCCCGGGGATCTTTGGGCATCTGGGCGACCCTCGGGCCAGGCATGGGATGATTGGGTAAGCATCCAGCGCCAGTCGGGAGACATCTGGGTGACCTCCTCGGAACGAGACTGGCTCCGGACCTCCCCGGAGGCATCCCCTCAACTTTGGGGACGGCTTCCACCGGGGATCGAGGCCAAGAAATTGTGGACGCTCGACATCAATGGGGACGGCCGGGACGATCTTCTCGTCGCCGCCTCCAATGCCGTGTACGCAGCCCGGGCAAAAACCGCAGCCTTCGGTTCATTCCGGCGCTTGCCCATTTCCTTGTATCCGAAGGACACCGTGGTCGCCGGGTACTTGATCGCAGGGCGCCCGTCGCTGGTGGTATTGCACTCTGAGGGAACGGCGGAAGGATATGTGCTCGGCCCGGATTTAGCGGCGGTTTCCCCTCCCGTTCCTTTGCTGGGCATTCACAGTCAAGGACCCAGGACCGAATGGTTTGCGTGGAACGGGGAAGGCCCGGCGGGTGATCATGCCTCAGACCTCGGGCTGTACCGTCCGGATTCAGGTGAGGTCACCCTTTACAAGATCGATCACCAGGGACACGTGAGGAATGCCGTCTCGGCCGCGCTCCCACCGGATTTGCAAATCATCCCTGCCATGGGGGATCCAAATCTTCCCGAAACCCCGGTGCTCATCGGGTACATGGCCGGGGACGGGCGGTGGATGGCATGGCGGGTACAAGGCCAGACCCTCGCACCCGCCGGGTCCTTGTTCGGACCGTGGATGGCTGGCCGGCCGGGTCAAGCTGCCGCCGGTCGATTCGGGGTGGGGCTCCCTTGCGTGGCGGTGGCTTCAGCCCAGGGCGGGAGAATCGATATTCAGACGGCCATCAGCTACTTTGGCTGGGTTTCCTTCTCCCCTGACTGATTCGCGCTCTCCGGAGACCGGTACCCCGCTGATTGCATAGCGGCCCCGCCATCCGCTCTCCTCCGGAGCCCGGCGACGGCGGAAATCAACGCCAGGATAATAGGCCTCGGCCACAAGAACGTTAGGGCCTAAACAGCCAACGTGGGGGCATTGGCATCCGAAACGGGTGTGCCGCCATTGATCACGCCATCGCTCGAAAGCGTCCCGAATCGGCTCCCTGTGCCAGTTCCCGATCGGCCCCATGTCCGCAAAATCGGTCACATAGATGCCGCCGTCAAGGAGGTTTACATTGAGACGGATTCGTCCATCCGGATCATTGCGCACCGTCACCCCGGGCTCCCGGGCGATGCGCGCCAAAAGTTCCCGGTCCCGAGGGTCGTCACTACACGGATAAAAGGGGAAGGTTCCGAACAGAATCCATACCCTGGGATCTCGCCCATCAAGTAGCGCCAGGGCTTCGGCGCGCCAATCGTCCAGGCCGAGCAACGGCAGCTCCCGGGCGAAGTCACTGGGGTACAGGGGATGAACTTCGTGCCGCCGAACCCCCAGTTCGGCGAGACGGCGGTGGATCTTCGTCAGCCTTCCTTGAGTCCGCGGGCTGATCATCGACTCGGCCGACACGAAGACCCCCTCTGCCGCCAGTCGCCGGGTGTTAGCCTCTAGCCTCTGAAACAGAGCTTCCGCGGTTTTCGGGGCCGGCCGTCGGCGAAGACCCGCAAAGGTCAGCACCGCAAAATCCTCTGGTGTCAAATAATTATAGGAAATATGCATGACATCTACGAAGGGCGCTATAAGGAGATAGCGATCCACATCGAGTGTGAGGTTTGTGTTGATTTGTGTTTGACAACCTCGATTCTTCGCATAGCGTAACAGCGGAAGGACGGTGGACTCGATCAGCTCGCGATCATAGCTCGGTTCACCGCCGGTGATACTGAGTGTGGTCAAATGATCGATCTGATCCAGCCGCCGCAAAAGCGGCCCGATATCCGGGCGCTCTTCTTTAATTGTCAAGGCATCCCCTACGGCGCAATGTTCACAGCGCAGATTGCACCGGCCCGTTACCGTGACCTCGATGCTGCTTAACCGGATCTCGCCCTGGGAATTCCGAGACAACAGCGCCTCCCAAGGGTCGTACATCGGACTCATCGCGCTCATGCTCCGACCTCCTTCGTGCATGTCCACCATACATAAAGGAGCATCCACGGTCAACTGCAAACTTCTTACACGGAAAATTTTCCTGTCGCATGGGAAGGATCTCACCAGCGGGTGTCGAATGGTTATCGATGTGCCCCTTGTAGAAGACCCCCCGGCGTCCGCCTGCCTTGATGAGCAGGTCCACTTCCCAAGTCGGCAGACCGTCATAGAAGGAGGTGTAGTGCCTGGTCGGTGGCCAGGTGGAGCGTGACACCTATTCGAGTATTGATCGGCGATGATAACAAAGAGTTCGCGCAGCTTCTTCAGGATTATATCGATAGCCTTCCGGATATGCAGGTGATCGGGCTGGCTTTTAACGGGCGAGAAGTGGTGGACTCCATCGAAACCCTTCAGCCCGATGTGGTGATTCTCGATATCATCATGCCTGTATTAGACGGAATCGGCGTTTTGGAAAAAGTGGCTCCCCTCGAAAGAGAAAACATGCCGAAATTCATCATGTTGACGGCCTTCGGCCAAGAAGGAATCACAAAACGAGCCGTCGAGCTCGGGGCCGCTTATTACATTTTGAAACCTTTTGATATGGAGATTCTTGCGAATCGCATTCGCCAGGTCAGTACCGGCTCTGCACCCGGCGCCTCAAGCGGTACCCAGTCCATGGGGGGAAGCGGCTGGCAAGGGCCGGGAAAGCGCAGCGTAGATTCAGACATCACCCAGATCATCCATGAAATCGGTGTCCCCGCGCATATTAAAGGATACCAATACCTGAGAGAAGCGATTTTCATGGTATATCAGGATGTGGAGATTCTAGGATCCATAACGAAAGTTCTCTACCCGCGAATCGCGGAAAAATATAACACCACGCCTTCCCGGGTGGAACGGGCCATCCGACATGCGATCGAGGTCGCTTGGGGGAGGGGTAACGTGGACGCGATTGGTTCGGTGTTCGGGTACACCGTAAACATGGGGAAAAGTAAACCCACGAATTCAGAATTCATCGCCATGGTCGCAGATCGTCTGCGCTTGAATGCCCGCACCGGTTAACAGCGCCCGCAGGGAAAAAACCCCCGCACAACCTGCGGGGGTCATGGTTCAGTCAGGCCGCAGAGACAGTGTCTTGCGCCTCATTGCCGGTCGCTTCCCGCATCATCCATTCCGCGAAAACCCCGTACCCCTGGGTGGGATCGTTGATAAACACGTGGGTAACGGCGCCGATCAGCCGGCCGTCCTGCAGGATGGGGCTGCCGGACATACCCTGAACAATGCCTCCGGTTTTGGCCAGTAGCCTAGGATCGGTCACTTTGAGAACCATGCTCTTAATGGCCGGATAGCGTTGTTTCATGACACTGACCACTTCAATATTAAAGGCTTCGACCTTCTGACCCTCGATCACCGTCAGGATCTTAGCGGGACCAGGGTGGACTTGATCTGCCGGGGCCACGGGGATGGGTTGATTGTAAAGACCGTGATCCGGGGGATGGACCATATGCCCAAAGATGCCAAATGATGAATTTTCCTTCACGTCGCCGAGCACATGATGTTCGTCCACCATTTGGCCTCGTTTTTCTCCCGGCTGTCCATTTTGCCCCTTGTCAATGGACGTGATGGAGGAGTTGAGCACCTGTCCTTCGCCAACTTCGATGGGCTGTCCCGTATCGACGTCGGTGATGACGTGACCCAAAGCGCCATAGACGTGATTCACGGGGTCGTAGAAAGTCAAGGTGCCCACGCCAGCGGCGGAATCCCGAATGTACAAACCGATGCGGTAGGTGCGCTGATCATTATCGTACACCGGGTGCACCTTGACATGAAAGGATTGTCGCTGGCGGATCAAGGTCACATCGAGATCGCGGTTCGCTTCACCGGCTTGACGAATCCTCTGAGCCGCCTCTTCAACCGTGGAAACCGGGTGGCCGTCGATCTCAACGATGCGGTCCCCGACTTTGATATTTGCCTGTTCCCCAGGCGAAATTTCTCGATTGCCCGTGTGGATCAAATTATACCCGACGATCATGATCCCTTTTGAACGCAGACGGACACCGATCGATTGGCCGCCGGGGATCACTTTCCAATCCGGCAGGACGTCAACCCGCATTTGTCGAACGGGGATCCCGAAAACCTCAAGACGCATGCGAGCCTGGCCTGGTTGGGTTCCATTGACTTGCCAGGTGCCTGCCGTTCCGCTGCGGACCTCGATGGCGCTTCGGGCGTCCGGCACTAGACGGCTGGGTCCCCCGGCTTGCACCGCCACCGACGAACCCACAACGGTTTCTATGGAATCAGGAAGACGAAGCCACCCGCTGAACGGAGGACAGAAGCACGTCACGACGATCAGGGTTGCCAATAGCAGACCGACCCACTTCCGACGCTGGTGTGCCACGCCGTTCCACTCCCTTTCCTAGATGCACCTCCACCGTAGACTAGGCGTCTGTGCGTGCTTATAACCTGCCCGCCCGGCCTGTGGGTCTATCCCGCCAAAAAGCTGGCACCCCGCGTGCAATGTGGCCTCTCCCCCCGCTTTTACCCCAACCGGAAATTGGACTGCGCCGCCGCCCGTCGCTCCAACATCTCCTGGGCCTGGCGACGAGTGATCTCCGTCGCCGTGGAACCCGCCAACATCCGGGCCACTTCTTCGATCCGATCCGCCTCTTCCAGAACCTCTACGATTGTCCGAGTGGATTCCTCCGTCTGTTCCTTGCGGATGCGATGATGGCCATCGGCCATGGCCGCGATTTGGGGCAAATGAGTGACACAGATTACCTGGCGGCACCGAGCAACCTGGACCAATTTTTCCCCAACCACCACCGCCGCCTGGCCGCTCATGCCAGCGTCCACTTCATCGAAAATCAGAGTTGGAACGTCATCGGCGTCCGCCAAGACCACTTTTAACGCGAGCATCAATCGGGACAATTCGCCCCCCGAAGCCACTTTTGAAAGCGGCGCCGGTGGCTCGCCCGGATTGGCCGAAAACAGGAACTCCACTTGATCCGCGCCGTCGGACCGAAATCCTTTCTCGGTTTCCCCCAGCCAGCGCACTTCGATCTGAAACTGGGCGCGGGGCATCGCCAGCTCCCTCAGCTGCTCCTGGACTTTCACTTGAATTCGTTCCGCCAGGGCCAAACGGTTAAGGGAAAGGCGCCTGGCTGTGCTGACCATTTCCTCCCAAGCCCGGGTTCTGGCCTTTGATCGTTCCTGCAAATCAGCTTCATAATTGCGAAGGCGGGAGAGCTCATTCTCCATTGTTGCCGCGGATTCTAGAATTGACTCCACCGAACCGCCGTATTTTCGCATGAGCCGGCGCAACTGATGAAGCCGTTCTTGCACGGACTCCAGCTTCTGGGGATCTGCCTCGACAGTTTCCAAATAACGCCTCAGTTCATGGGCCGCTTCACTGAGATTGGCCGCCGCACTCTGTAACATTTCGAGTATGCCCGCCAGCCCCGGGTCGTATTTGACCAGCCCTTCAACCGTTTCTACAATCTCGGCGACCAAATCGGTGGCAGCCCGGACTCCCTGTCCACCTTCATCCAACATCTCGTACCCTCGGGAAGCGTCTTCGAGGATCCGCCCAGCGTGGCTCAATCGCCTGTATTCCGCCTCCAGTTGTTCTTCCTCTCCGGGGGTGGGGGAAAGATCCCGGATTTCTCCCAATTGGAACAATAACCAGTCGATTCGCTGCAATCGTTCCTCCTCCCCCAACTGAGCGGCCCTAAGGTCCTCGTCAGCCCGGGTGAAACGATCGTGAGCCCTTCGGTATTCCTCCAGCAGCGTTTGATGGGATGCATCACCATAACCGTCCAACATTCGCGCGTACCGATCCGGCTGCAACAGGCTCTGGTGCTCATGCTGGCCGTACACATCGATTAAACGGGCGGCCAGATCCCGCAACATTTGAACCGTGACCGTCCGGCCGTTGATGCGGCACAAGCTTTTACCTTGGCGGCTAACCTCCCGGACCAGGAGTAGTTCCTCCGCTGGTTCGAAGCCCATCTCCTCTAGCCACTGGAGGGCTTCTGGGCGGCCGTCGGTAGAAAACAACGCTTCCACCACCGCCTGTTTCGCTCCAGCCCGAACCTGTTGCGCCGAGGCCCGCTCCCCGCGAATGAGTCCTAGGGCGTCGAGGAGGATCGATTTCCCGGCCCCCGTCTCCCCGGTCAGCACGTGGAACCCGGTTTCAAAATCCAGGTGGGCTTCATCAATCAACAAAAAATTTCGCACCGACAGCGACATCAGCACAGCGTCCCACGCCCCTTTCGCAGTGCGGTGTCACACCATCTGATGGAATCGTTCCTCGACGGCCGCGGCCTGTAGAGCGGAGCGGCAGATGACCAGAATGGTATCGTCCCCGGCGATGGTTCCCATAACCTCCGGCCATCCCACCGCATCCACCAGGGCGGCCACAGCATGGGCATTCCCGGGGAGCGTTTTCATCACGATGAGGTTTTCGGCCCGGTCCAGTGCCACGAAACTCTCCGGCAGCATCCGCCGGAGTCGGGCTTCGTTGTTCACCGCAGGTTCCGGCGGCAACGCATAGACGTACCGACCATCGGCTGTTGGAACTTTGATCAGTTGGAGTTCTTTGATATCCCTGGATACCGTGGCCTGGGTGACCTGAAACCCACTTTCACGCAAAGCTTGGACCAGTTCTTCCTGGGTTTCGATGGAGCGAGAGGCGACCAACTCCCGAATGCGCGTCAAACGTTTATTTTTCATCACTGCGCCTCCACTCCCCGAAGCTTCTGGCGCAGGACGTCAAAGAATTGCCGTTCCCGCCATTTAATCAGGGTTGTACAATGAGCGGATTTTTGCACAAGGACCTCATCCCCGACCCGCAGGCGCACCGACACTTGACCGTCTGCAGAGAGACCCAGATCCTGGTGGTTCGCCCGGGCCTCGATTCGCACCTTTCGATCGGCAGGAACGATCATCGGACGGGTGCTCAGGGTGTGAGGACAAATCGGGGTCAAAAGCATCACCTCGGCCTGGGGAGCCACAATCGGGCCCCCACACGAAAGGGAGTAGGCGGTGGATCCCGTGGGGGTAGAAACGATCAGCCCATCCCCCGCGTACTGATCCACATATTGGCCATCCACTTCGACCCGCAGGGAGGCCATGCGGCCGAGGGCCCCCTTGCCCACCGTGATGTCGTTCAGGGCCGACAGGTGGTGAACCGTCGACCCGCCCCGCCGCACTTCCGCCTCGATCATCATTCGGTGCTCCAGCTCGTAGTCGCCCCTCACCACCCGGTCCACCGCTTGATCGAGATCCTCGGGTTCCGCCTCGGATAAAAAACCGAGGTGGCCGAGGTTAAAACCCAGGAGTGGCAGGCCAAAAGGTGCAAACCGCCGGGCATACCCGAGAAACGTGCCATCGCCGCCGAGAATAAACACCACGTCTACCCGGCCCGGGAATGCCTCCAAAGCCAATCCCAGGTCTGGCCGCCGCACGGCCTCGGCAGCCTTGGGATCCAAGACGGCATCCCGCCCCCGGGCATGGATGCACTGAACAAGTGTGTCGGCGATCTCCGCCGCCCGGGGTTTGTCCAAATTCACGACCAAGCCCACCGACTGCATCAGCGCCGGTCCCCCTCCTTTCGGCGGATCTGACCCAGGACCCGATGCGCTTCCTCCACCACCACCGGAATCTCCTCCTGCCACCTCCCGTCGGGCAGACCGTCCTCCGCCTTTCGCCGCAGATATAGGAGAAATTCCATGTTTCCGTCCCCTCCGGTGATGGGCGAGAATGTCAATCCTTTCACCTCGAATCCGTCGTTTCCTGCCGCCTCCATCACTTCCCGCAAAACCCTTCGGTGCACCGCCGGGTCCCGGACAATGCCGCCACGCCCCACAGATTCTCTTCCCGCTTCAAATTGAGGTTTCACCAAAGTGATCACATCAGCCCCGTCAGGGAGAAGCCTCCATAACACCGGAAGGACCAACCGAACGGAAATGAACGAAACGTCCATGACCGCCTGGTCAGGATCGGGCCCCGGGAGGTCCGCTCGCTTCAAATACCGGGCGTTCGTGCGTTCTACTGGAATCACGCGGTCATCGTTGCGCAGCCGCCAGTCGAGTTGGCCGTATCCCACGTCGACGGCATACACCATCCTGGCCCCGTGGCGGAGCAAGCAGTCGGTAAACCCCCCGGTAGAGGCCCCGATATCCAGTACGACCCGGCCCTCCACAGAAACGGGAAACTCCTGGAACGCTTTCTCCAACTTCAATCCGCCCCGGCTCACGAAAGGATGGTCTTCCCCCCGCACCTCCAGCGGCTCATCCCGACCCACGGGGGTCCCTGCCTTGTCGATCCGCCGTCCTCGGGAAAAAACCCGTCCGGCCATAATCGCCGCCCGGGCCTTTTCGCGACTGGGGAACAACCCCCGTTGAACGAGCAGTACATCCGCCCTTTCCCGATCCGACATCGCACTCCTCCTTTAACGGCGGCCCTGGCCTAGGCGCAAATCCGAACCTTCCAGGGGATGAACCGCCGCCCGGGGCACCCTGCCAGCCCGAAGAACATCTTTCACCGCATCCGCAACTCGCTCTGCCGTCAAACCCACGGCCCGGAGCAACTCCCCCCGTCCGCCGTGAGGGATAAACTGGTCGGGAAGCCCCAAACACCGCACCGGGACCCCGTAGAGACCGTGGCCGGCCAGCCATTCCAGCACCGCAGAGCCCAGCCCCCCGGCGAGGGCCGTCTCCTCCACCGTCACCAGTGCCCACCCCTCCCCGGCCAGGCGAAGGAGGAAATCCCCGTCTAACGGTTTCACAAATCGCGCGTTGATGATCATGGGATCGACGCCTTCCTCGGCAAGGCGATCCGCTGCCTCTTCGGCCAATGCCACCATCGGTCCCATCGCCACCACCGCCACCGGGGAAAGCCCTTGGCGAATCACTTCCCAGGAACCGATAGGAATGGTGTGCCACTCTTTATCCAGAGGGACACCCCGGGCTGCACCCCGGGGATACCGCACCGCCACCGGTCCTGGCAGTTGGAGAGCCGTATACAGCATCTGGCGCAGCTCATTCTCATCTTTGGGCATCATGATCGTCATGTTCGGCACCGTCCGGAGGTAGGCCACGTCGAATGCACCCTGGTGGGTCTCGCCGTCCGCTCCGACCAATCCCGCCCGATCCACCGCAAAGACCACCGGGAGATTTTGAATGCAAATATCGTGAATCACCTGGTCGTAAGCCCGCTGCAAAAAGGTGGAATACACCGCAAATACAGGCCGCATCCCCGAGGCAGCCAATCCCGCGGACAACGTCGCCGCATGCTGCTCCGCAATGCCGACATCAAAAAAGCGGTCCGGGAAACGCTGGGCAAACTTCGTTAAACCCGTCCCCCCTGGCATGGCCGCGGTAATGGCCACGATGCGGGGATCTTGCTCCGCCAATTCAACAATGGCATTCCCGAAGACATCCGTATAACTGGGTGCTAAAGAAGAAGAGCTTTTCTCCGCCTTGCCCGTTTCGGGGTTAAACGGAGTGACGCTGTGGAGTTTGTCCGGCGCCCGCTCAGCCCGACCATACCCTTTGCCTTTTTGAGTAACCACGTGCAGCAATACGGGGTCCGGGCATTCTTTGACCCGATCCAACATGGTGGTGAGAGCTGCGAGATCGTGGCCATCCACCGGACCAAAGTAGGTGAAGCCCAGCTCTTCAAACAACATCCCGGGCACCCAAAAATATTTCACACTGTCCTTCGCCCGCTCCAACGTCCGGGCCACCTTGCCGCCGATGGAAGGGATGCGCTTCAGCAGATGCTCCACTTCATTTTTCATCTTGGCATAAGTCCGGTCCGTGCGCAGTTTGGCCAAATAATTCGCCATCGCCCCAACGTTTTCCGCGATGGACATCTCGTTGTCGTTGAGTACGACAATGAGGCGCTTCCGGAGGTGGCCGGCATGGTTCAGCGCCTCCAAAGCCATGCCGCCGGTCATGGCCCCGTCGCCGATCACAGCCACCACATGATGGGACTCGCCCTTGAGATCCCTGGCCACCGCCATCCCGAGGGCCGCGGAAATGGACGTCGAGGCGTGACCCGTGCCAAAAGCGTCGTGGGGGCTTTCCGAGCGCTTCGGGAAGCCCGCCAATCCACCGAATTGGCGCAGGGTGGGGAAACGTTCTTTTCGTCCGGTGATAATCTTGTGCACGTACGCTTGGTGCCCGACGTCCCAGATGATCTTGTCCCGGGGGCTGTCAAAAACCCGGTGCAACGCGAGGGTCAGCTCCACCACGCCGAGATTCGGGCCGAAGTGCCCCCCGGTCACCGAGAGTTGTTGAATCAGAAACCGGCGTATCTCCGCCGCCAACTGCCGGAGTTCCGCCAGAGACATCGCCTTGAGATCGGCCGGGCCGTTGACACGGTCCAACAACACAGAGACCGCCTTCTTTCCCGAGGATCAAAACCCATAAAACTGACAGCATTATAGCACGCCGAACCGGTCGTCTCAATGAACCGTTTCCCAATGTGCCGTCCCACCCGCCCGCTCGCCGTCAGGGCCGCGGATCCACTTAGCCCTTCTCTCACCAGTCCCGGTCGGCCAAATACCTTGCCAAATCGGCGAGGTGGCGGGTATCCCCTGGAAACCCATGGAGATGGGCGATCGCTTCTTTGGTCAATCGCCGCACGTCCTCCCGGGACCGGTCCACACCGTACACCCCTGGCCAGGTCAGTTTGTTGAGCGCCGCATCCCGCCCCACGGCCTTGCCGATCCGTCCGGCATCCCCGCCCACATCCAGGAGGTCGTCCACGATCTGATACGCGAGCCCCACAGCCTGCCCGTAGGCCGACAACCGATCCAGAAGCGACTCATCAGCTCCGGCACACAATCCTCCCATTCGAAGGGAGGCGATGATGAGTGCCCCCGTTTTTTTGCGATGCAGGTCCCGCAAAAGTTCGGGGTCCGGCGGGCCTTCGGCGCCCGTAGCTTCGATATCCAGAACCTGACCCCCGACCATGCCCTCCTTTCCCGAAGCCTCCGCCAACTCTTCCACCAGCCGGATCCGGGTTGTCGGGGGGAGCGGAGCTTTGGCGAGAACGCCAAAAGCGAGGGTCAGCAGCGCGTCCCCCGCGAGTACCGCCATGGCTTCGCCAAACACCCGGTGGTTCGTCGGCCTGCCCCGGCGATAATCGTCGTCGTCCATGGCAGGAAGGTCATCGTGAATCAATGAATACGTATGCACCAGTTCCAGGGCACAAGCCGCCGGCAGAGCCTCCCGCAGGCTGCCTCCCGCCCCTTCGCAAGCAGCCATCGCGAGTAGAGGCCGAAGCCGCTTCCCGCCGGCAAAGAGACTGTAGCGCATCGCCTCGTGCAGCCGCCCGGCCCCTTTCCCAGGTGGGATCAGGGCATCCAGGGCATCGTTTACCGCCCGGGCGCCCGCCTCCCAGAATTCCCGAAGCTCTTGTTCCACTGGGCGATCACTCATCCTCCCCGGGCCGGGGTTCAAAGGGACGACTTTCCCATCCCCCGCCCTCCTGTTGTAAGACCACTTCGATTCGCTGCTCCGCCTGATCCAGCTGGTCCCGGCACCACTTGGCCAACATCATGCCTTCCTGAAACCGTACGATCGACCGTTCCAAGGACAGTTCTCCGCTCTCCAACTCCCGCACCACCTGTTCCAGTCGCTCCATCGCTTCCTCAAAACTGGCCGGTTCCTCGGGTCCCACCTTGCCCCCGCTTTGGGGCAATTCCTCCTTTAGCGGTTGTCGCTCCTCCGCCATCCTCCGACTCCTCCTCGATACCCCAGACTTGACAGTCCGCCCACCCCCCTGTCAGCCGCACATGGACGTTGTCTCCGGGGGCAAGCTGGGAGATGTCCCGGACTAACTCCCTGCGATCCGGTCGGTATACCAAACTCCAACCCCGGCGCATGACCGCCAAGGGGCTCAAGGCCTCCAGCTTGTCCACTTGCCGCTCGAACCGATGGACCGCCCTCTGCCATCCGGTCCACACGGCAAACTGAAGCTTCTGTTTTTGCGCTTCCAACCGGTTTTGGGCCCGCTGAATCTGCTCCTTGGGACTGTGCCGGCCGAGGATATCCGTCAAGCGGATCAAAGTTTCCTTCCTTCGGTAGACCGATTTCCACGCCGCCTGACCGAGTCGGGTGTGTAAACCGTCCACGGTTTGTCGACGCCATTGAATCCACTGCTCCGGCCGGCGCAGGCCGGGTCGCCCCAACAGGTGTTCCAACCGTTGACGATCGCCCTGCACCCGCCGCACCAGGGCATCCACCATGGCCCTTCGAGCTTCCTCCACCCGCCGGCGCAACTCAAGCACGTGGGGAGCGACGAGTTCTGCCGCCGCTGTGGGGGTCGGTGCCCGGACGTCCGCCACATAATCGGCTATGGTGAAATCGGTCTCGTGCCCGACCGCCGATACTACAGGAACGGGGGCTGCGGCAATGGCCCGGGCCAAAGCCTCGTCATTAAAGGCCCACAACTCCTCCGGCGAGCCCCCGCCCCGGCCGATGATAATCACGTCCAACTCCCCGTAGGCACAGGCCGCCGCCAGGGCCGCCGCCAAGGAAGCGGGCGCCCCGGGACCCTGCACCAACGCCGGGAAAATCGCCACCCGGGCCAGAGGGTACCGCCTGCGCAACGTTGTCGCGATGTCCCGGATCGCCGCCCCCTCGGTGGAGGTGATCACCCCCACCACCCGGGGGAAGGCCGGCAGGGGCCTTTTGCGCTCTCGATCGAACAACCCTTCCTTTTGCAGTCGATCCCGGGTTTGCAAAAACGCCAGGTACAGAGAGCCGACCCCTTCGGGCTGCATTTCTTCCACATACAATTGGTACGTCCCGTCCCGGTCAAAGACAGCCACCCGCCCCCGGGCCACGACTTTCATGCCCTCCTCGGGCCGAAAAATCAGCTTGCGGTTTCGGCTGGCAAACATCACCGCCCGAATCCGGCTTCCCGCGTCCTTGAGAGAAAAATACATGTGCCCACTGGAATGGTGGGTGAAATTCGAAATCTCACCCATCACCCAAACGTCCTGAAGCACTTCGTCCCGGTCCAGTAAGTCGCGGACATAAGCGGTCAATTCCGAAACAGTGAGGGCTTGCACGCCGGCTTCGGTCATTGAACATTCCCCATCCGTTTTGCACTCCAAAGCGTGTTGTAAAGGAGCATCGTAATGGTCATCGGGCCCACGCCCCCGGGTACCGGGGTAATCCATCCCGCCCGCTCCTTAACCGCCTCAAAATCGACATCGCCCACCAAGCGGCCGTCCACTCGGTTGATCCCCACGTCGATCACCACAGCACCTGGCTTGATCATATCCGCCGTGATCAACCCCGGCCGTCCGACGGCCGCCACCAGAATGTCCGCTTGTTTCGTGTAAAACCCCAGATCTTTCGTTTTTGAGTGGCAGATCGTGACTGTTGCATTCTCCCGCAGGAGTAGTTGGGCCACGGGTTTCCCGACGATTCCACTGCGCCCCACCACCACCGCGTGGGCACCGGCGATTTCGATTCGGTTTCGGCGAATCATCTCGAGGATCCCCGCCGGAGTACAGGGAACAAATCCTTCCCCGCCACTGTATAAGCGCCCGACATTCCACGGGTGAAATCCGTCCACATCTTTACCGGGCGAAATCCTCGTGATTACGCGATCCTCGGCTATCTGGGGCGGAAGCGGCAGTTGCACGAGAATCCCATGAATCGACGGATCCTCGTTATAGTGATCGATCCTCTCGAGGAGCGTCTGTTCCGACAGATCGGCGGGAAGGCGTTCTACCACCGAGTGGATTCCCACTTCTGTACTCGCCTTTTGTTTTCCCCGCACATAACTCTGGGAAGCCGGGTCATCCCCCACGAGGAGGACGGCAAGCCCCGGCACAATCCCCCGCTTGGCCCGCAACTCCTCAACATCCCGCCGAATCTCCTCGCGAAGGGCGGCCGCCAATTGTTTCCCGTCAAGAATCTGCGCCGACAAGTCCCACGCCTCCTTCGCCCCGCCGATCTTTTCATCCGTGTCCCGAGTAGCCCATGCCCTGCGTCCCGCTCCTTCAGGGGAAGCTTATTCTTTCCGGCTGCTGCTGTGTCCCGGGAACAGTTTTGCCTGGGGATCCAGATAAGTCTTCGCGTTATTGATTGCCGTAGGAGCTTCCCCGAATCCCGTGGCAATCAGTTTTAGCTTTCCGGGATACGTGACAATATCCCCAGCCGCGTATACCCCGGGAATATTCGTCTCCATCTTGGTGTTCACGACAATGGCGTTGTCTTCCATCTCCAGTCCCCAGTTGAGGATCGGCCCTAGGGAAGCCGAAAAGCCAAGTCCTGAGACGACCGCCTGAACTTCCACGTTTTCCGTCTCGCCGGTTTTATTGTGGACAATTGTGGCTCCGGTCAACGTTTCGTCCCCGTGCAGCTTCTTCAGCTCGTAAAATGTTTTCACTTCTACGCCGGAACTAAACAGTTTTTTCACACTGTCCTCGTGGGCACGGAACTGATCCCGGCGATGAATCAAGATCACCCGGGAAGCCACCGGCTGAAGCATCAAGGCAAAATCCACCGCCGAATCCCCGCCGCCGATCACCAACACCGACAGACCGCGGAACCTTTCAAGATTGTCAATATAATAGTAGATTCCCCGCCCTTCAAAGGCCGAAGCCCCTTCCGCGGGCAGCGGGCGAGGGGTGAAAGAGCCGATCCCGGCGGTGATCACCACTGACCGACTGAGATGCACCCGCTGCCCCGTGTGGAGCTCGAACACCCCGTCCTCTCGTTTCCGCAGATCCTGAACCTGCTCATTTAAACAGACTTCGGGATGGTATTGAAACGCCTGCTCCACCAGCCGCTCCACCAATTCCTTGGCGCGTACTTTGGGAAATCCTCCAACATCATAAATATATTTTTCCGGATACAACTCCGCGAGCTGACCGCCCAACTGGGGCAAGCTGTCGATAATCTTCACCTTTAAGTCCCTAACGCCCGCATAAAATGCCGCAAACAGGCCGGTAGGCCCTCCCCCGATGATCGTAACGTCAAATAATTCCTCCTGCTCCTGGGTCAGTTCTTCTTTTTCTGTCATTGGCTTTCCTCCTCGCGCAGCCGAAAAATGCCGACCTCATTATACCGAATTCACCTCTTCCCGAAAAGCGGCCAATCCCAGCCGGGCCACCCCCCGGGCGTTGTCCCGGGAATACTCCGGCCCGGCCCAGTGGAGCACCGCCCCGACGGCGGGGTGAGAGAGCCGGTGGGTGAGGCGATGGCGAATCCACGCGTTCGACGCCACTCCGCCCACCATCAGAATATGCCGCTCCTCATGCTCGGCCAGGGCATGAAGGAGCGCTTTTTCCAGCGCCCGGGCCACACACCGCTGCACCGCCATCGCCACTTTGGCCGGAGAGGCCCCATCCTCAATCCAGCGCAGCGCCCGGGTCTGGGGCCCGGAGAAACTGATGGAGCATCCCCGAACGAAAACCGGCAGTGCGACCCCGCCGGTATCGCCCCCCGCCAGCGACTGCGCCAGTCGCTCCAAAGCAGGTCCAGCGGGAAATGGCAGGCCCAGGGCCACGCCCACCCGGTCAATCAGTTGTCCAGCGTGAAGATCCATACTCTGGCCCAGGGTGTCGATGCGGTAACCCCCGGGTTTTCGCTCGACCCTCAGAATATCCGTGGTGCCCCCGGACACATGTGCGGCTAAAAACGACGCTGCGGGTACATCCCCCACATCGGCCTCGGCGGCCGCCAAATGGCCCTCTTGGTGGCTGACAGCATAAAAGGGGACCTGCAACCCAGCCGCCAAACTCCGGCCGAGTCCCTCCCCAGCCAAAAACACGGGCATATAGGAATCTGGGGTAGGACGAGGCCGAACACTGGCGGCCACGGCCGCCGTTTTCTTGAGATCGACCCTTTTTCTTGCCATCTCCTCCGCAAGTGCAGGAAGGTGGCGGACATGTTGAAAAAGGGCTTCCGATTGCCGGAGCCCTCGTTCCCCTGGCTTGACGTCCAAAGGAAGGCGGCCGTCGAATCGAACGGCGCCCGACCCGTCTAAGACACAGACGGAAGTGGTGTAATTGCTTGTGTCGATCCCCAGAACATAGAACTCGTCCAAAGGAGGTTCACTCCCCCACCCGAGTCCTGAGTTCCTCAAGATGGGCAACAATCCGGGCCAAAACGCCGTTGACAAAACGGCCGGACTCTTCCGTGCTGTACCGTTTCGCCAGTTCCACCGCTTCATTCATCACTACACTCACTGGGGTTGCCGGGACATGGAGCAATTCATAAACAGCGAGGCGAAGCACATTCCGGTCCACTGAAGCCATTCGATCCAGGTCCCATCCGGTGCTGTACGTCCGAAGAACGCCATCGACACGGCGTCCTTCCTCGAGGGTACCGAATAACAGTCTTCGGGCAAACTCCTCATCTTCCGGGCTCGGATCCCCCGCGGCCTCCCCGTCACCCCGCAGCCGCCATACCTGTTCCAGCGCTTCTTCAGCGTCGGTGCCGCCGAGATCCACGGCGACCAATGCCTGCAACACCTTTTCCCTGGCGGCTCGTCGACTCACCCCGCCTACCCCCTCACGAATCCCGGTATCTCGACGGCAACAGCCGTTCTATCACGTCTCTCCAGTCTTCCCGGCGCTCCCAGGCCCCTCCCCATACATAGCCTAACCAAACGAAGAACGCAAAGATCAGTGCCCGCCAGAACCCCACGAACAAAAACACCACCCCGGCCACAAGCCCCAGAACAGTGCCGAGAAGTCGACCCGGATGGTTTTCCCACAACCACTTCAACAATTGCGCAATTTGATTCATCTTACAACACCCGCCGCCGGTCTCGGTTGCCCTTCCACAGCACTTCCCCCGCAACCCCGGACACATACACCCGCACGTCCGAAACGCCCAGTCCGGACGTCTGCTCCACATATTCCCGAACCGACAACTGGAGTTGTTCAATCAAGGGCGGCACCGCTACATCGGGCTTGACCACCACTTTCAGCCGAATGGCCACCCGCTCCCCGCTCGGGTGAACCCTGGCCGTCAGCTCGTCCACTCCGCGAATCTGCCTCGCCACCCGAGTGGCCATCTGTTCCACCGCTTCGAGGGCGATGGACACATCCCCCTCGGTCCGGTGAAGCACCACGGCCGCCGGGTCTGCCGGAGCCCCTCGTAAGAAGAGGAACCGCAAGCTCACGACCACGAGCAAAATGCACACCGCCAAAACGGCCGCGGGGTCGATCCGAGCCGCCCACCGCGCCACGACGTCCCATCCCGCCGCCCACAGTGCCGCGAAAAGCGCGACAACCCCCACGACCAAAGCGTAGACTCCAAGCAAAATGCGATCGACAATGTGCACGAGCCCACCTCCCGACGTCTCCGGCGGCCGACCGTTGTTACATCACTCGAGGGGAAGTCTCTTCTGCCTTCTCTTCCTGCCGGAACGCCACCCCCAGCACATGGACGTTCACTTCCACCACTTCCAACCCCGTCATCGTCTCAATGGCGCGTTTCACATTCTCTTGGATCGCCCCGGCCACATCGGGAATCCGCGCCCCGTATTCCGCCACGATGGACACGTCCACAGCACACTGTTTCTGGCCGACCTCGACCTTGACGCCCTTAGACAGGTTTTTGCGCCCCAACAGCTCGGCAATACCGCCCACGACACCGCCGCTCATCCCGGCCACCCCGGGCACCTCTACGGCAGCGAGGCCAGCAATCACCTCAATGACCTCATTGGCAATTCGAATACTACCCAATTCCGTTATGGAGTCATCCGGTTCGACCATCTCCGTCACCCCGTCTCGATCCTGTCATCACTTTCCTGTACTTGCAGTATAACAAAGCGCCCCGTCGGGAACAATGAACCCCTCAAACTTCTTGCACCTCGACGCACAACCCACAGGGACGGCGCAACTCCGGAGCCGCCCAAGTTTTCTTTCACAGTTCATGGGTCTCTAAAAACTGGGTGGTCACATTGCCTTCAATGAAATCCGGATGATCCAATACCTTCAAATGAAACGGGATGGTCGTTTTAATGCCCTCGATGCGAAACTCCGCCAAAGCCCGTTTCATTCGGGCGATGGCCTGTAGGCGGGTCGGTGCCCAGACAATCAACTTCGCAATCATCGAATCGTAAAAGGGCGTTACTCGATAACCGGAATAGGCGGCACTGTCGACCCGCACTCCGATACCCCCCGGGGGGAGGTACTCCTGAATCAGCCCTGGAGATGGCATAAAATTCTTATTGGGATCCTCCGCATTAATCCGGCACTCGATCGCCCATCCCCGGAGTGAGACGTCCTCTTGCGCCATGGACAATGGTTCCCCGGCGGCGACGAGAATCTGCTCCCGCACCAGATCGTACCCTGTTACCCACTCTGTTACCGGATGTTCCACCTGAATCCGGGTGTTCATCTCCATAAAATAGAATTTCCCGTTTTTATCGAGCAGGAATTCCACCGTCCCGGCCCCGACGTACCCGACAGCCAGGGCCGCCCGAACCGCCGCCTCCCCCATCTCCTTGCGCAATTCCGGGGTCAATACGGGGCAAGGTGCTTCTTCGATCAGTTTTTGATGACGTCGCTGGATCGAGCAGTCCCGCTCTCCGAGGTACACGGCGTTCCCGTGCCGATCCGCCATGATCTGGATCTCGACGTGGCGCGGTTCCTGAACGAGTTTTTCCAGATACACACCAGGGTTCCCGAAAGCCGTTTCCGCCTCGGTCCGGGCCATCTCAATCCCCTTGGCGAGCTCCTCCGGGGTCCCGGCGGTCCGCATTCCCTTTCCACCGCCCCCCGCGGTGGCTTTGATTATCACGGGATAACCGATCTGCTGAGCCACCCGAAGAGCTTCCTCGGTGCTCTCGATCAAACCGTCAGTTCCCGGAACCGTGGGAACCCCCGCCCGCTTCATCGTCTCCTTAGCCACCGATTTATCTCCCATCTGCTCGATGGCCGAAGGAGGAGGACCGATGAAGGTAATATTGCAGGCGTTACACACTTCGGCAAAATCGCTGTTCTCCGCCAGGAATCCGTATCCCGGATGAATGGCGTCCACGCCGGTTTTCGTCGCCAGGCTCATGATGCTGGCAATATTAAGGTAACTCTGCTTGCTCGGTGTGGGGCCGATGCAATACGCCTCATCGGCCATCTGAACGTGAAGAGCTTCCCGGTCTGCTTCGGAGTAAACGGCCACCGTTTGAATACCTAGTTCCCGGCAGGCGCGAATAATCCGGACCGCGATTTCTCCCCGGTTTGCGATCAAAATCTTCTTAAACACAGCCATCCCCCCGTCAATCCAAGCGAACTCGGAACAGGGGCTGTCCGAACTCGACCAACTGGCCGTTTTCCGCCAGGATTTCTACGATCTCTCCGCGGCAGTCCGCCTCGATCTCGTTCATCAGTTTCATGGCCTCAACAATGCACACGATCGTCTTCTCGTCGACCCGACTGCCGACCTGAACATAAGGATCCGCGTCTGGCGCAGGGGCGCGGTAAAAAGTGCCGACCATGGGCGAAGTAATGGTATAAAGCGAGGCATCGACCTCCGATTTCCCCCCGCCGTTACCGGTCCCCTCAGACTTGGACTCCGGGGTTCGGGGTTCCGGGGTTGCCGGAGCGGTCTGCTCTTGGATTGCGGTGGTCTTCTCCACCGGCGCAGCCTGGGGCAAAACTGCTGAGGCAGCGGGGGCGGCCGGCGCTACCGCCGGAATGGGAGCCGCCGCCTGGGCTTTTCGAATGGACAAGCGGGCCCCCTCCGATTCCACCTCCAATTCCACTACGCTGGTTTCGTCCATCAAGCGAATCAATTCCCGAATCTCTGTTACCCTGAACATGCCGTGGTCACTCCCTGTGTGCATTCGTTCACTTGGACAAGTATACCACAGCGCTATGAAGAGCGGCCACAGACACGCAATTCGATCCTACGGTTCGACCCGTTTTCAAACAAAATGGACTGTTGGTCAATAACGCCAACAGTCCTTGAAATGCCCATGGCCCCCAGGGCCCACTGGACGTTTCGCCTCATTCGTGCCAGTATACCGTGATGTTCGACGCCGGGATCCCCATCTGTTGATGGACGATGCCCATCACGTTCACGGCCTGTTGGGGTGACAGCGAGGACGCTTGTACGTAGACGGTGACGTGGTCATAATTCACATCCCCGCTCCCGGAAGGCAGGATCACCGCCTGCGGGAACCCGGCCCCTTTGAGCATTTCCACCGTTTGTTCCGCTTTTCCCTGCATGGTGGTAATCTCCTGCAGTTGTTGGTTGGCCTTGGCCACCTCCTCACTGGACGATTTCGGGTTCGCGATGACTTGCTGAAGTTGCTCCATCACCCCGGACTCCCGTTGGGTTTCCTTCAATGCCATTTCCGCAAAATAATTGCTCCCCGAGCTGTTTTGCGCCCCTGTGCCGCCCCCAGAACCGGCCTGGGATGAGGTGGCCGAATTCTGCCCCGACGCCCCGGTTCCAGAGGTGCCCGCGCCGCTGGCGGTACCCCCGGCGCCATGAGTAGAACCGGTTCCCCCTTGGTCGCCGGTGGCTGAAGGAGGAAGCGGCGGCAGCGTGTCCGAATTCGTCGTTCCTGCCCCACTCGCGCCTTGGGTCTGTTCCCCCGTGGTCGGCAGAGGTTTATTCTCACTGTTCACCGTGTAATAACCGATGACCATCAACGCCAGCACCATCATCGTCGAAAGCCACACCGATTGCCTCTTGACCAATCTGTCTCCCCCCGTCTCCTTCGGTTCGGAAACCGCGGCCGGCCCGCCTGCCTGGATTCATTGGCCGGGCACCACGGCAACACGATGCGGCGGCACACCGAGGACGGCCGCCACAGCCTGCACGATCTCCGCCTGCACTCGGGCGTCCTGAGCCCCCTTGGCAACCACCAGCACCCCCCGGACTTGGGGCCTGAGCCGTTTGACGATCAGGGGCTGGTTCTGCCCAGCCAACACCACCTGGTCGTTCGACGACTGGCTCGTGGTCACCCGGGTCCCACCCTGTTTGTCCGTTTCATTAATCGTCTGGTTCTGGTTCTGATCGTTGCGTGCGTAGACCACCTCCTCGGTCGAGTCCACATTCACCATCACCCGGACATCCTGCACCCCAGGGAGTCGGCTTAGAAGGCTGGTCAACTGTTGTTCGTACGCTTGCTCATAGGCCTTCATTTCCGCCGAACCCCGACCGGCTTGGTCGGTCGCAGGGACCGACGGGGGATTGACCGGCGCCCCGGACGAGCCGCGGTTCAACGCCCCAAGGGCGATGAGAACCACCCCGAGAATCCCCAAGATCCACAACCATTTTGATCCAGTTGCAAAATTCCAGTTCACCCCGCCCCCCCTCCCATTCCCGAGGTATCATTCTGTACATCGACCAGGGAAGGATCGATGCCGAGATCTGCGGCAACGGCCTGGGCCACCGAGCGCCGCAGGGCCGCATCCGCCGAAGGGGCAGGCTTCTGATCGGGCCCGATCTCGACAGGCCGGACGGGGGTAACCAGCGACCCCGTCGCCCCGGAACCGGATCCCGATGGGCCGCCAGAGGGAGCCGGCGGCAAAGGCGGCCCAAGAACTACCACGATCCGGTGCAGAACCGGAGGTTTGGGCACCGGGCCGGGAGCCGCCGGCCCCGCCTCCACTTGAACGGAGGCGACCGCGTGTCCGGACGCTTGGACCGCCCGCTCCGCGACCCGGCGACGGATTTCCTCCGTCCAGGCACCTTGGGCTTGTTGAGCTTCCCAGGCCATGACCCGATCCGTCAACCCCGAAGCGGACGAACCTGCAGTTGCAGGTTCCCCAAGGGAAGCCACCGCCGCCTTCCAGGCTTCGGTCATGTGAAAGACTTGCATCAGCGGGGTCAACAGCGTACCCACCACCACCAACCCCATGACCACCTTGACATAGCGCTGCATCGTGTTCGTCGGCAGCATCCAATCCAGGAAGGCGGCGGCCAAGAGTACCAACACCACTTGTCTGAGCCACGCAACCAGCGCGTCCACCCCGTCACCTCGCCATGACCGACAGATTCCCCACGGTGATCACAGCAGTGATACCCAGGAAAAACATCATCCCCACCGTGGCCACCGCCGCAAAGAGGATCATGAGCGTCTTCCCGATCGCTCCGAGACTCTGGGCCAGCATCGACGTGCCGAGGGGTTGGACCAAGGCACCGGTGATGTTGTACACCATGGCCACCGTCAGGATTTTCAGAGCCGGAAAGGCGCAAATCATGAGCATCACCACTGCTCCCGCCACGCCGACGACATTTTTGAGGAGAAGGGACGCACCGACCACCGTTTCCGTAGCATCGGAGAACATTTTGCCGACAACCGGGACGAAACTGGCGGTGGCGAATTTCGCCACTCGAATCGCCACGCCGTCCGCCACCGCCCGGGTTCCCCCGGAGATGGCGATCACGCCGAGAAAGACTGTGAGACACAAGCCCAGCACCGTGATGGCCGCGGTCCTCAGGACCCCCGCCAATTGGGTTGCCCGGTACCGCTCGGACAGCAAACTGGTGATGTCCAGCACTGCGCTGAAAAAGATCAGCGGGATGACCACCGTCGTGGTCACATAGCTCACCACGTGGGTGATGCCAATGGTCAATGGGTGAAGCATAGCCGCGGTACTGAAAGCCCCCACCGCGGCCAAAAGGGCCGTCAACAGAGGCAACACGGCGAGCATACAATCGATCATCATTTGAACGGCTCCCCGGGCGGCCCCCACCGCTCCAAAAAACGATTGCACGGCGAGAACGAGGAGGGCCAGGTACACCCCGGCGAAGGCAATCCGGCTGACCTCGGGATGGGAGAAAGACCCTTGCAAGGTCTCCAGGACCGCGGCGAAAATCGCAAGCAAGATCAACATGCCGAGCAAACCCAAACTCTTTCCCCACTCATCGAGGACAAACCGGGCCAGTCCTTTTAGCACCGCCCAGGATCCGGACCCATTCTCCACAAAACCCACCACGGAGGGAATACTGTCCGGAGGGAGATAGCCCCCGTATTTCTCCACGATGTCCCGCCAGAATTGCTCTACGCTGCGGGTGTCCACCCCGGGGACGTCCATCGCACCCGGGCCAGTGCCGGCGGGAGCTGCAGGCCCCGGTGTCGAGGCGCCGGGAGCCTCGGACGGCGGAGCCAATGCGGGCGGTGATCCGGACGGCAGGGATGGAGAGGGCGGTGCCGGCCCTTGAGAAGGGACGGGGCCAAACCCTGGGCCGTACCCCGAAAGATCGCCGGCCCGCGTTCCGACCGGGACTTCTCCCCATCCGGGATCCGGCAGCGGCCCCGCCGCCCAGGCCCTTGTTCCAAGCCAGGCCCAAAGAATCCACAGCGTCGCCCCCACCAGAACCACAGCGGCCACCGCCCGCCAGGGGCTTTGGGCCGGCGATGGAATCTTCACACCTCCACCCCCATCCCCTTCACTGCAAGACCCGCATGACCGTCTCGACAACAGAAGTGAGGATCGGCACGGCGAGCACCATGATCATCACCTTGCCGGCCAGCTCGATTTTCCCCGCCAATGCCGACTCCCCGGCGTCCCGCACGATTTGGGCGCCAAACTCGGCGATGTAAGCGATGCCGACGATTTTAAAAATCGTCTGCACGAACATCCAGTCGATGTTCGCTGCACCGGCCAGGTGCTCCATCGCGCCGATCACCGTGCCCACCTTCTGGACGATGAGCATAAACAGCGCGGCTCCGGCGAACAACGACAATAGCAGAGCGATTTGGGGCGCTTGGGACCGGATCAGCGCAATGAGCACCGCCGCCGTCAACCCGAATCCGACGATTTGAAGAATCTCCATACCCGTCCCCCGGTCAATGCAGACGGAACACGTCCATAATCTCGTTGAACAATTGGCCGATGTAGTGGATCACCATAAACAGGATCACTACGAACCCCGTCAACGTGGCCCAGTGGGCAAACTCTTCCTTGCCGGACTGGCGCAGTACCGTATGAATAACCGCCACCAACACCCCGACGCCGGCGATTTGGAAAATGGCGCTCAAATCCAGTCCCACGACCACGGCCCCCTTCTCACATCAGCAAAACCACCACGGCAAGGCCGGCCAGAATTCCCACAGACCGCCACATTCGCACCCGCTGAGCCGCTTCCCCGGCCGCCTCCCGCTCCTGCACCGACAGCCGCTCCAAAGCCATGCGGATGTGTTTCCGCTGATCCTCCCGGTCGGATACACCCAGAGTCCGACCGAACTGCACCAAGATCTCTTCGTCCGCCGGCGCCAGTGCCAGTTCGGCGCACCGTTTTCCCACCGCCGCCTCCCAGTGAACCCCGGCACCGACCTCCGGCCGGCTTTCCAAACCCTCGGCCGCGTCGGCAAAGATCACCGCTGCGGGGGGCGCGCACACCCGGGCGATTCTCGCTAGGGCACGGGGCAAGGGCGTGGCGGAGAAAGCGATTTCCGTATCCAGCAATTGAAGTCCCGCTTGAACCGACCGTAGAGCCTCCACCCGCTTCCTGAGCCTTTCGGCCTTGTAAAACCCAAGACCCGCCGACGCGGTGAGCACAAAGGCGCTGCCGACCCATTGCAACAAGCTCATCCTTCGTCACCCCATGCTCCCGCTTCACGCCACCGGCCCAGGCCGGCCAGTTCCGGCTTTAGCCTGGTCCCGTTTCAATCGCCGACCGGCTTCATCAAACACCCCCTCCACCGTCATGGGCCCCTGGCGCCGGCTGAGCACCACGTACCGGCGGAAGAGCCGCCCCTCCAACAGGGGGCGCAATGCAGGCCGGGACTCGGCGTCAGCCAGGCTGGCGGCGTGGGCAGAAGCCAAAACCACCACTCCGGAACCCACCGCCTCCATCAGTGCGGCAATGTCCGCCGCCCCGCCCACTTCATCGGTGATCAACACCTCGGGGGACATGGAGCGCACCATCATCATCATGCCTTCGGCCTTGGGACACCCATCCAGGACATCAGTACGCGGGCCGAGATCATGGTAATGCCGCCCCTGAAAGGTCCCGGCCAACTCCGATCGTTCGTCCACCACCGCCACCTTGAGGGGCGGAACCCGGGGATGCCAGGCCCCGATGCTCAGATGGTAGGCGAGATCCCGAAGCAAAGTGGTTTTGCCACACTGTGGTGGTGACAGAATGAGGGTGCTGGCGGGCATGCTCATCCCATCGATCAACCAGGGGGCCAGGACTCGGGAAACACCGACAACCGGTTTGGCGATGCGAAAATTCAATCCCGTGATATCCACCTGGGTTTGAATCCGCCCTCCCGCCACCACCGCCCGACCGGCGAGCCCCACCCTGTGGCCGCCCGGCAGAGTAATGTACCCCCGGCGGAGTTCTTCCTCCAGCGCATAAAGGGAGGATTGGGACAACCCCTGAACGATCTGCATCAGTTCCTCGGTGGAGATGACCATTCCTCGATCCGCCGAACGGGCCAAACGCCCATCTTCGGTCAGAAAACCCTCGTGTCCCTTCGTACAGACTTGTACCGGCCGTTCCCGACGGATGCGGATTTCTTCAATTCCACTAAGTCCCCGGAAAAAGCCTTGCCGGAGCGCATCCCGAACCCTCCCGGGCATCAACCGAAGCACCACCCCGGGGACCGCGTCCCCCTCGCCCTCCTTCGCCCGCCGCTGATTCTCGACCTGGGACACCCTACATCCACCCTTTCGGGACAGAGGTTAGTACATCATATGGGACAGGGGTTGCTCATAGACCAATCCCTGGACGGATTCCGCCGGAATTCGCCCGTACCCCCTCGTCCTCGGAGGCATAGAATACATCGGTACATTCCATGCGGGGAGGAACATCGATGGACTGGTTAGCTGTGTTTATCAAGTGGGTCGTGGTGTTCCTTGTCATTTACCTGTTGTTTATGGTCATGGTGCTGACCTTCGTCCATATGAGACAAAAAAAACCAAGCCCCAGGTGGGCACCCTAGGGCTTGAAGTACATGTGTAGATTTCGTTAATGCTGGGTCGGTCAGGCCTGAGGGGGCTTGGATGACACCGCCGACCGACCATCCTGCCTGGATACTTGAGAATCTCCCAGGACCATCGTGTGATGACAATTGGGGCACTCGACCTCCGCTACCCCTTCGTCGTTGACGATCCCTTCATCCAGGTAAAGGGTATCGCCGCATTCCGGGCACTCCAAACGAATATAGGAAGTCTCCTCAATCTCATCATCCGCATCTAGATCGAGGAACTCCTCGACATCCCCGAGATCGTCGTCGATGAGATTTACATATTCTTCCAATTCCCGCTGACTGTCCGCCCAGTGTTCCACAGAAGCGGACAGACTGTCCAAAACGTCGACCAAACCGTGCAGCAAACGACCTTCCCTCGACTCGGGATCGACCTCAAGACCTGACGCGAGCCCCTTGAGATAAGCGATCTTTTCCCGCACTTGGCTTTCCACGCGGCATCCCCCTTTCGTCAGCCTGCCGAACCGGCGGGTTGCGGGCTCTCCCCGCCCGGCCGGAGGAACCGCCCCTAGTATGTACCCGGCGGGCCGACGGCATGCCGCAACTCCCTCAATCGGAAAAAATCCCCCACAGAATGAGGCCCACGCCGGCGAAGATGAGGACCATCCGCCCCCAGGACAGCTCCTCCGCCATCGCGGCGAGGCCTGTGGCCGTGACGAGAATCAGCACGGTAGGACCGACGAGCGCAAGGGTGGCGTTGATCGCCATCGCTTTCTCCAAGGACTGAAAATATAACATCAAGAGGCCGGCACACACCTCGATGCTGCCCGAGATCAGCCGAAGGGTTCCCATCGCGGTCACTGCGTGCTCCCTCAGTCCGTCCCACATCACTTTGGCCCTCCTGTCCGCATGTCCTCACCGGGGAATATATGCAGACAGGACCCCGGGGAGAACAAATCCCGGACTGGGTCACATCGAGCGACGCCACCGCCGATCACTCATTCCCCCGGCATTACCCGTGCCTCGTCAGGCCCGGCCGGCACCGAGCCGAGCGCCTGGTGAGAAAACCTCCTCTCTCCGGGAACATCCTCTCAGATCCCGCCCAGCGGGCCGCCCCGGGAATCTTCAGGCCCGGGACACGTACTCTCCCCGCCGGGTATCGATCACCAGCTTATCCCCCACGTTGATGAAAAAGGGCACCTGGACCACCAAACCAGTCTCCAGGGTGGCGGGTTTACTCCCCCCGGACGCCGTATCCCCCTTAATCCCCGGGTCTGTCGCCACCACTTCCAAAACCACGGTGTTGGGCAACTCCACCCCGATGGGCGTCCCTTCATGCAACATCACGTAACAATTCATGTTCTCCTTCAGAAATTTGGTTTCCCGCTCGAGTTGAGCCGCCGGAATGGAAAGCTGTTCATAGGTCTCGGTATCCATGAAAGTGTACGAATCGCCATCATTGTACAGGTACTGCATCTCCCGGGTCTCCACCCGGGCTTCCTGCACTTTTTCTCCAGCCCGGAATGTGGTCTCTTTCACCGCGCCGGTTTTTACGTTTTTCAATTTCGTGCGCACAAAGGCGGAGCCTTTCCCCGGTTTGACATGCATAAATTCGATCACTTGCCAAATCTCCCCGTCCACTTCGATGGTCACCCCGGGACGGAAGTCGTTGCTGGAAATCATTCGCCAATCCCCTTTCTACAAAATCAAAAGTTCTTTTGGGGAGAAGGTGAGCCGCGTACATCCTTCTGCGGTCATCACCACATCGTCCTCAATCCGGACCCCCCCCACCCCGGGCAAATAAATCCCGGGTTCAACCGTCACCACCATCCCCGGCCGGAGCACCTCTTCACTTTGTGCCGCCAAACGGGGATTCTCATGGATGGCCAAGCCCACGCCGTGTCCGAGGGAATGCCCAAAGGCTTCACCATACCCGGCATCTTCGATCACCCTTCGGGCCAGGGCGTCCGCCTCCCGACCCGTCATACCCGGGCGAAGATCCTGCAAGGCCCTCTGCTGAGCCTCCAGAACCACCTCATAGATCCGGCGTCGCCGGTCGTCTACCCGACCCACCGCCACCGTCCGGGTCAGGTCGGAACAATACCCCTCGTAAACACAACCAAAATCAAAGGTGACGAGGTCGCCGATCTCCAAAGTTTTTTGGCTTGCCACCCCGTGAGGGAGAGCCGATCGATGTCCCGATGCGACAATGGTCTCAAAGGAAGGCCCTTCAGCTCCGAGATCCTCCATCGTCCGTTCCAAAACCCGGGCCAGATCCAACTCCCGAACCCCGGGCCGGACGTGATCCAACACCGTTCGAAACGCCTGGTCCGCAATGGCGGCCGCCTTTCGGATTTTGGCCAGCTCATGGTCGTCCTTGACCATCCGAAGCTCTTCCACCAGCCCCGACGTCCCCTCTAAACGGATCGGATCCAGAGCGGTTTTCAGGCGCTCCCAGGTGCCTACCGTCATATGCTCCTGTTCAAATCCCAGGACTTGAACTCCCCATTCCTTCAAGACCTCGCTTAAGGTTTCCACCATCTGCGCGCCGTGCCGGACCACCCGGAGTCCCTGGACCTGGGTTTGCGCCTGTTCCACATAACGAAAATCCGTCAGGAACACGCCCTCTTCCCGGCCGACCACGACGTACCCCGAAGTTCCCGTAAACCCGCTCAGATACCGGCGATTATCGGGGTCGGCCACAAACAGCGCGTCCAGCTGACGAGCTTCCAACTCCTTCCGGACCCCTTCAATGCGTTCACGCACCTTCTCGTTCCCCTCCTCCTTTGCACGCCTCAAGTAAGGCCTCCAGGGCCAGTCGATAACCCAAGTCCCCCAGCCCCGCGATCACCCCTTTAACCACTGGCGATATTACCGAATGGTGCCGAAAGGACTCCCTGGCATGAACGTTGCTCAAATGTACCTCCACCGCCGGCAGGGGCACCGCCGCCAATGCGTCCCGGAGTGCGATGCTGTAATGGGTCAGCGCGCCGGGATTGATGACAATGCCGTCAAACTGTCCCCGGGCTTGATGAATCCGATCGATCAGCGCACCCTCCCAATTCGACTGAAAGGACTCGATCTCGCAGCCCCGCCCCCGGGCCCAGGCTTGTAAATCCTCGTCGATCTCCTGCAAGGTTTTCCGTCCATAGATCTCCGGCTCCCGCAGCCCCAACGCCCCGAGATTCGGTCCGTGCAACACCAAGAACCTGTACACCCTCCGCCTTCACCCCATCTCCGACGATCCTAAGTCTTTCGTCATTTTATCATTCTCCGCCTGGCGAACACAACGACGCCACCCGAGGGTCACGGTATATCCCCTCTCGACCGGGACCCAACCTGGAGACGGGGAATCGTGCACCGATGGCCCCCTTTCGTTGTATACTCGAAACGGATCGGTGCCAAAAACCATGGCAACCCCCACGAACGAAAGGATGGAGACTTATGCCTGAAACTGAAGGCCCGGTGGCATTCACCCAGATTTGCCTGGTGCGCCATGGGGAAACGGCATGGAATCGGGAACAGCGCCTGCAGGGCCACCGGGACGTCCCCTTGACCGACCTCGGGCAACAACAGGCGGAGGCTGTGGCCCGGCGTCTTGCCGAAGGGCGCTGGGATGCCGTGTACAGCAGCGATCTCATACGGGCCAGATACACCGCAGAGGTGATTGCCAAGGCATGCGGGATCAATTTTGTAACTGATCCGCGCCTGCGGGAACGCAGTTATGGGCAGTTGGAAGGGTTGACTCGGACGGAAATCGCCCAGCGTTACCCGCATTTGGTGGGGCACGGTTGGGAACACGAGCACTCCGGTGTAGAACCCTGGGAGAGGATGGCCGACCGCGCCCAGGAAGCCCTGGCTGACATGACGGCTCGACACAAGGGGTCCCGCCTTATCGTCGTCAGCCACGGCGGCTGGATTCGCGCCCTGCTCGGCCGCCTGTTCCCCAATTGGGATCTAAAATCTCCCATCGACAACACGAGCATCACCATGTTGCACCAGGAGGGGGACAAGTGGCGGCTTCTCGTCGCGAACGACATTTCTCACCTCGTGGAACCGCGAATAAGCCAAGGGGATGTCGTTTAACCTAAACACGGCGACACGGCCAAATTTTAGCCCAAGCCTTGGAGGTGAACGACCAACGATGAACGTTCAGCAACTCCAGCAGGCCGCCCGACAAGCCCAGGACCTGTGCAACCGGCTCATTGCCCAGGAACAGCAGAATGCCGCACAATTGAATCAGTTCGGCCAAGATACCTTTCAGAACATGTCCCAGCTCGAATCCAACGCCGCGAGAGAACTTCGCCAGATTCAGCAATTGTGTGCCCAGATCGAACAAGGACTGGCGGCCACTGCCCAGACCGGGGCTGTGTCGGGAGCCGGCATCGCCCCCATGCAGTCGGTGTCATACACCGCCCCCTATGGTCCGGCCCAGGGGTTAAGCCGTCCGGATATCCCCGGCGGAACCTTACAGCAAGTCATGCAGGCGGATCGAAACCCCTTTACGGGTCCTTGGTACCGCCCGACACCGGTATCCGGCGCCCAGTCCGCTGGCATACAGGGGGGAGGCGTTAACACCGCCGCCATCTCCCAAGTCCTCCAGGCGGACCGGCAGCCGGGGGCCAATCAGAACCAACCTGCCGGCTGGTACGGTTCGGCAGCCGGGCAAGCTGGCGGCCAAACCTGGCAAGCCGGGGGCCAGGGCGCTCAAGCGGCCGGGTACTCCCAGGCTGCCCAGGGTGTCAATCAGACCGCCGTGCAACAAGTTCTTCAAGCCGACCGAGGCCAGGGGGAAGCTGGGAATTGGCAACGCCAAGGCCAGGCGAGTCAGGCGGGTTATACCCAAGGATACTATGGTCAAGGAACTGGCGTGAATCAAGTGATGCAAGCCGCCCAGCGGGCCAACTGAAATTCAGCGGCGCACCCGGACCGACGGATCGAGGTGCCCCGGGGCACCTAGACCGCGTCGACACCACTCAAGAGGGGCCTTTCTTCGAGGCCCCTCGTGGTATTTTACAAAGCCCACGGTCTAGGAGGATGGCTCGCCCGTCCAACGCAGCACCGGCGCACGGGCCGCCCGGGTTTCGTCCAAACGGGAAACCACCGTCGTATGCGGGGCTGAACGCACCTTTTCAGGATCGGATTTCACCTCTTCGGCGATTTGAACCCACGCGTCGACAAAAGCATCCAGCGTCTCTAGACTTTCGGTTTCCGTCGGCTCGATCATCAAGGCTTCTTCTACGATTAACGGAAAATACACCGTGGGCGGGTGAAACCCGAAATCGATCAGCCGCTTCGCCATATCCAACGTTCGCACGCCTTGGCGTTTTTGCCGGGCTCCGGAAAGGACGAATTCGTGTTTGCAGGTCCGACCGTAAGGCAACTCAAAGTACGGCGCCAATCGCCTCATCAAATAGTTCGCACTGAGCACCGCGTCCTCGGACACCCGCCGCAGACCCTCGGGTCCCATCGCCCTGAGGTAGGCGTAAGCCCGAACCAACACCCCGAAGTTCCCGTAAAACGAGTGCACCCTCCCGATGCTCTGGGGGCGATGGTCGTCCAGCACCACCCGGCCCCCTTCCCGCCGGATCACCGGAGATGGCAAAAAAGGTTCCAAGAATGCCTTCACGCCTACGGGGCCCGCCCCGGGGCCGCCGCCGCCGTGGGGCGTGGAAAAGGTTTTGTGCAGGTTCATGTGAACCACATCGAAGCCCATATCCCCGGGCCTCGCTTTCCCGAGGATGGCGTTCGCATTGGCCCCGTCATAATAGAGGAGTCCCCCGGCCGCGTGTACCCGTTCGGCAATCTCAACAATCTGTTCCTCAAAAAGGCCCAAGGTATTAGGATTGGTCAACATGAGAGCCGCTGTGTCCCCGCCGAGCACACGCTCCAGGGCCCGGAGATCGACCCCTCCCCGGTCATTCGACGGCACCGTCACCACCCGAAAACCGGCCATCGCCGCACTGGCAGGATTCGTTCCGTGGGCGGAATCGGGGATGATCACCGTCGTCCGGTCTTCTCCCCGGGACCGGTGATAGGCCCGGATCATCATCAACCCCGTCCATTCACCCTGGGCGCCGGCCGCGGGCTGGAGACTCACCGCGTCCATGCCCGTTACCGCCGCCAGGGCTTCTTGCAGCGCAGCCATGAGTTTTAGGGCTCCTTGAACCGTTTCAACCGGCTGGAGTGGGTGAAGGCCGGCAAAACCGGACATTCGGGCAAACTGTTCATTTCGTTTTGGATTGTATTTCATCGTACAAGAACCCAAAGGATAAAAACCGAGATCCACCCCGTGATTGCGCCGGGAAAGTGCCGTGTAATGGCGAATCACATCGGGTTCGCTCACTTCTGGGAGCCCGGGCGGGACCTGCCGCAGATAGTCCCCGGGCAGCGCGTCTGCCAGATCCACCTCGGGCACGTCGCAGGCCGGGAGGTCCACCCCCCGCCGTCCGGGCCGGGATTTTTCAAAAATCAACTGCATGTCGGTCACGATCGAACCCCCTCTTTCACCGCATCCACCAAACGGTCCATTTCCGCCCGGGTCCGCTTTTCTGTCACTGCCAAAAGCCAGCCTCCCCGCCAATCTGTCCGGTACTCGCCAAGATCCAGGCCGCCCAAGATCCCTTGTTGCAACAACACCCGGTTCACCTTCGCCGGATCCACGGGTAGGCGCAGGGCAAACTCGTTGAAGAAGGGCGCCCCGGGGATGAGGGGCTCGACGCCGGGGATCCCCGTCAAGCGGTTGAACAGATAGTGGGCTTTTTGTAGATTTAACCCCGCGAGATCGGCCAAGCCACCGGGCCCCAAGGCCGCCAGGTAAACGGTTGCCGCCAAGGCATTCAAGGCTTGGTTGGAGCAAATATTCGATGTCGCTTTTTCCCGGCGAATGTGCTGCTCCCGGGCCTGGAGGGTCAGGACGAAACCCCGGTGTCCACGGGTATCCACCGTTTGTCCCACGATTCGGCCGGGCAGGCGGCGCATCAGCGCCCGGGAGGAGGCCATGAGGCCGAGATACGGCCCTCCGAAGGAAAGAGGGTTCCCGAGGGGCTGCCCCTCGGCCACGGCGATGTCCGCTCCGCACGCGCCCGGCGACTCCAAAACGCCTAGGGCGACGGGATAGGCGGCGACGATGAGCAGCGCCCCGACCTCGTGGGCCCGCCGGGCAAAGTCGCGAAGGGGCTCCACAATCCCGAGAAAATTGGGGTACTGGACCACCACCGCCGCCACCGATTCATCAAGCTCGTTTAAGGCTGCCGCCGATGAGCGGCCATCGGTATCCCGCCACGCCACCACTTCTACATCCTGCGCCTCACAATAGGTGCGGATCACCCGGCGATACGCGGGGTTGAGGAGGTCGGACACCCACACCCGGCTCCGGCGGGTTGCCGCGCAGGCGGCCAGCGCCGCCTCGGCGGTGGCCGAGGCGCCGTCGTACATCGAAGCATTCGAAACCTCCATGCCTAGCAACTCGCAGACCATGGTTTGATACTCGAAAATCGCCTGGAGGATCCCTTGGCTGATCTCGGGTTGATAGGGAGTATAGGAGGTGTAAAATTCGCTGCGACCGATAATTGCATCCACCACCGCAGGAACGTGGTGATCGTAGGCACCGGCTCCGAGAAAACAGGCCATCTCAGCAGCCGGTCGATTCTCCCCGGCCAACTCGGTCATATGCCGATCCAACTCCACTTCCGACAGACGCTCCGGAACCTGCAAAGCCCCGCGAAATCGCACTTCTTCCGGAATGTCGTCAAAAAGTTCCTCAATGTCGGAGATCCCGAGCACCGCCATCATGCGCCGCCGGTCTTCTTCTGTGTGCGGCAAGTAACTCCACGCATTCACTGCACTCCCCCCAATCCCGGTGCGCCGGCTCCCTTCGCCGACGACCGCGCTCTTTTATAAAAGGGCTTTTCCACCACCGTGGCGGCCAGGGATCTCCCTCGCACTACCACGTCCAGGGCCTGACCGGGCGAAGCGAATTCCTCCTCCACCATGGCCAGTCCGATGTTGCGCTGTACAGTGGGCCCAAAAGACCCGCTGGTCACCCAGCCGATTTCCCGTCCCCCAGACTTCACGGCATAACCCGACCGGGGAATGCCCCGGTCCACCATAACAAGACCTACGAGCCGCCGGGTCACCCCCCTCTCCAGTTGGGACAGCAGGGCGTCTCGGCCGATAAAATCCCCGGCGTCCCATTTGACAAACGCCTCGAGGCCGGCTTCCAAGGGCGTGATCTCTTCGGTTAGTTCGTGGCCATAAAGCGGCAGCGCCGCCTCTAGGCGAAGAGTATCCCGGGCGCCCAGCCCTGCGGGGATGAGGCCCATGGGCCGTCCGATCTCCAGCAGTCGGTCCCATAGTTCCAGCCCTCGGTCAGCGGGGACATACAGCTCAAAACCATCTTCCCCCGTATACCCCGTGCGGGAAATCAGGCCCTGTACCCCGGCCACCGATCCCACCTCGGCCCGAAAGGGTTTCAGACTCTCGCCATCCCCTTTCGCCGCCCGCAGAACCGCCACAGCCTCGGGGCCCTGCAGGGCGAGAAGAGCGGTCTCCTCGGTACGATCGGCGATTTCGACGCCCGGAAGGCGATGCTCCTGCAGCCAGGCCAAATCTTTGGCCGTGTTGGCCGCATTGACCACCAGCATGTAGCGATCTGCATCCAGTCGGTAGACCAACAGATCGTCCACCGTGCCGCCGCTGGGCAGGCACATCATCGTGTACATGGCCCGGCCCGGCGAAAGGGCGGCGACATTTCCGGTGACCATCCGCTGAAGAAAAGGCGTACTTTCTGGCCCGGAGATTTCGAATTCGCCCATGTGGGAAACATCGAACAGCCCGGCCCGGGTGCGCACACCCCGGTGTTCTTCCAGGATCCCCGCGTACTGGACCGGCATATCCCAGCCGCCGAACTCGATGATTTTTGCCCCCATCGCCTCATGGGCCGGGTAGATCGGTGTCCGCTTGCCCATCGTGCTCCCTCCCGTTTCACCGAAAGCAAAAAATGAAAAAGAGACGAGGTTTCCCATCCCCGTCTCTCTGTCCTTCAACCTGAGAGCATGCCCGGATGGCCGCCGGTCCATTCGCCGGCCGTCCAGGTTACCCCTTTGGTGGCCCCGGCCATCGCCGGGGCACTCTCCAGAGACTCGTCCGGATGCGGTACTTTTGCCTGAGAGTTTCGCGGGAGGATCGGGAATCCTCCCCTTGCTCCTTCGGCGGTGCATCAGCACCCTCTCCCGCACCCTTCATCCGACATCGCATCAGTTGGTTGGATATTCTTCATATTACCGAAGATCGGGGCCAGGCGCCACCAGTTTTCCGCCGTGCGTAAAAAAAAGAGAATGGACACACACTAAGGCTGTCATGTCTTGGGGGGATGGATCGTGAATCACCTGCCGGAGGTGGAATTCAATGAATCCGCCTTTGACGAGTTCGTGACCCGGGTCCGGGAGGATCGCTGGGACTCTTGGGCCATGTTTCAATTGGCCCTGGAAGCACACCGGCGGCAGTTGACCGAGGATTTTGACCGTTTAACCTGCATCGAACAACTGCCCGCAGTCATTCCCTATCCGCACCAACTCCGCACCGCTGAGCGAGTGCTTCGAGAATTTCGCGGTCGGGCGATCCTCGCCGATGAAGTGGGCCTAGGTAAAACGATCGAGGCAGCATTGGTTCTCAAGGAATATCTAATTCGGGGTCTTGTGCAAAAAGCCTTAATCCTCGTCCCCGCATCCCTCGTGCTGCAGTGGACACGGGAATTGAACGAAAAATTCAACATCCCCGCCTTCGCCCAAAGAAACGAATGGTCTTGGTCCACCTACAATATTTTGGTCGCTTCCATTGATACCACCAAGCGGGACCCCCATCGCCAGGCTGTTCTGAGCCAACCCTGGGACATGGTCATCGTCGACGAGGCTCACAAGCTCAAGAACCGCAAAACGAAAAACTGGCAACTCGTCAATCAGTTGCAGAAAAAATATTGTTTATTGCTCACTGCCACGCCGATTCAAAATGACCTGCGGGAACTGTACAACCTGATCACCCTATTAAAACCGGGACAGCTGGGGAGCTTCCGGGAGTTCTGCCGCAATTTCGTCGAAGATAAGCGAACGCCAAAAAATCCTGCCGGACTGCGCAAAGCCCTCGATGCAGTGATGATTCGGAATAAACGAAGCGAAGGCAATGTCGAGTTCACCAAACGGTACGTGCGCCAAGTCCCGTTGCAACTGTCTCCGGAGGAGCGCGTTTTTTACGAGGCCGTCACCGCCTTCATTCGGGAAGAGTACCGTCGGCGCATCGACACATCCCAAAATGTCCTTCATTTGATCACCCTACAACGGGAAATGTGCAGTTCGCCGTACGCGGCCTTGAACACCCTGGAACGCATGGCAAAGGATGAGGTCCATCCTGCGGGCTTTCGAGCCCGGTTGCTGGAACTGTGCGAACTCGGGGCTCGAATCCCCGCTTACACGAAAGTGGAAACCACCATCGACTTGGTGAACCAGATCCATGACAAAGTGATCGTGTTCACCGAGTATCGAGCTAGCCAAGATTTTCTTCTTTACATGATGAAACGGCGAGGCATCCCGGCCGTGCCCTTTCGCGGCGGATTCCAACGCGGGAAAAAGGACTGGATGAAAGACATCTTTTCGAAAAGGGCCCAGGTGATGGTCGCCACCGAAGCGGGGGGTGAAGGGCTTAACCTCCAGTTCTGTAACCAGATCATCAATTTTGACCTGCCCTGGAACCCCATGCGGGTTGAACAGCGCATCGGCCGGGTTCACCGTTTGGGCCAAACCCGGGATGTGTTCATCCACAACCTGGCCACGTCCGATACCATTGAACAATATATCGTTGAATTGCTCCAGGAAAAAATTCGCCTCTTTGAACTGGTCATTGGCGAACTCGACCTGATTCTCGGCAAAATGCGCTTATCCGCCGACGACTTTGAGCGACAAGTCATTCGTTGGATTATGGATGCTGAACATCCGGATCGGCTTCGGGAAAAAATGGACGAGTTCAACCGCGCTTTTGAGTCGGCGAAGGCCGAATGGGCCCGGGAACGCGCGACAGAGGGCGTGGAACTGCCCGGTTTAATCTAGAGGACGCCTGTAACCCGAGAGTTCCGCCACACAATACGCCCCTGGGGCGGCCGCCTGGAGGGAGTCCATGGAAAACATCGAAGCCATCCGCACCTTCGCGAGAAGCTACTTCATCCACACCGGCGCAACCCTCATCGAAGACAGCGATACGCGCCTTGCCGTACGCGTGCCCATCGAGATCGACAAAGAGCTCACCGACCGGCCATATTATTGGATGTGGGTGGAAGCCACCGGCCAGGAGGTGGAGCCGCCGACCTACACGTTCATTTTCGACCCTGAGGCCACCGAGGAAGAGGACGAAACGGCCGAATGGTTGGCCCCTGGAAGTTTTCGTCTGCAGCGAATGTACGAATCGGTATGTCGCCGGGGACGCTATGTACGCCAGTTTGAGGTGAGCCGTCCGGACATCTTACTCCGGCCGGTCCTCTTGGTGTATTGGAAAATCTCGTATGTCTCGGACCGGCGAAAAGATCGGTTATTGGCCGCCGCCGTAGACTTGGTGGAGGGGCGGGTCACCATCCGCACGGACGCCTCTTTGCCACCGGTGCAACTTTCTGACACTCCTTCGGCTCGACATTTTGAGAAAGCCCGAATCGACTGGCCAGAAGCCACAGGTCTTCTCCAGGCCGCCCTGCGCCTTCATCTTAGCCACGAGGATCACCGCTGGGCCGAGGAAGCCCTGGAGAGGCTTCGGGAAGAAGAGCAGCGCCTGGCCCTGTATTTTCAACAGATTCTTCGGGAACGGGAGGAGGATCGTCGCACTTTGGAAGCAGAGTGGGCTATCCGCCGGGAGGAACTGAAATGGCGTCTCGCCCCGCGTATCCTAGCTGATCCTCTTCAATGGGCTTTGCTTTTCCTCACCCCCGCCTCGATGCTCATCTGGTTCGACAACCGGCGATCGGCTTCGCTCACTCGTCCGGTGGATATGTGGGAGAAGGAGGGGGCGTCTCTTCCAGCCTCGGTCCGAGCCAGTCAATCTGCCGGAGCCGGGCATCGGGACCGTCCAAGTGTCCGTGCCGATTCATCTGCACAATGCGGCTTCGCATTACGTCCACAAGAACTTCCAGCTCCCGGGCTACCCGCCCGTAAATCTCCGGAGGTGGATAATTGCTCGTAAATAACGTCGGCCGAGCGGTGGTAAAACGAGTATTGATAATCCGAAACATCTTCTCCAGTGTAAAGTCACTCGGCCGCTCCTGGGCAAACTCATCGATGGCGAGCACCGGCACCCGGCAATACGCCTCCACGATGGGTTCCACATCCTGCCCAGACGCAATGCGGCTGCGGAGGCGGTCAAAAATCATGTCCGCCCGGACAAAGAGCGTCGGGACCCGCCTTTCCTCCAGGCGATTGACGATCGCCAGGAGAAGATGTGTTTTCCCCACCCCCGGCGGCCCAAAGATGTACAGGCCCTTCATCGGCACCCCGGGTTCCGCCGTCTCGGCAAACTCCACCGCCGCTTTGTACAAGTCCGGGAACCGGCGCTTTTGCTCCTCGGGAAAATTCTCGAAGGTAAAGCGGCCGTCCGCCTCAGTCTTGCCCGAGAACGCCTCCAGCTCTTTTAAGCGGCGTCTTTCCAACCACTCTTGATACGGACGGCAATACCCGGTTCGAACGGTAATCTCGCCCTGGTAAACTTCCAGTTGGTCGAACATGCCCCGGGCGTCTCCCTGCTTGCCACACTGTTCGTAACCCCGACACTTGCCGCAGATCTCCTGCTGTTGCAAGTAGGCAAACAATAAGCCACTGCCCCGAATCACCGCCCGGGGCTTTAGTCCGAGTTCGCGGAGTTGGGGAATTCGCTCATAAAAGAAAGAAGGGTCGGTCTTTGCCCCCGGGCGCCGTAACGCCGCCAGACTGGCCAGCGATCCGATGGACTCCATATGGCCGTCCCTCCCCTAACATTCACCGAGTCAACGGCTGAAGAGACGCCGATGCGTCGATATCGATCACCTGCGCCCCTCGCAAATCGGGTCGCAAAACCATCGAATGGGCCGCCAGCCCTGCCCCCGCCCAGGCCTGAGTCATGGCGGGACCCACTGGCTCTTCGTCTCCAGCCCGGCAGAAGGCAATCAAGGAAGGCCCGGAACCGCTCAATGCCACGCCCAAAGCTCCGGCTTTCCGACCCGCATCCGCGGCGGCATCCATGCCGGGGATGAGAGACATTCGGTAAGGTTCGTGTAGCACATCATCCATGGCCGCCCCAGCCGTTTCTAGATCCCCCGTGGCAAGGGCCCCGACCAACAGACCCACCCGGTTCACGTTGTGGACGGCATCGGAAAAGGGCACCGAGGTCGGAAGCACTTTCCGGGAATCTTTCGTGGCCAGGGGTACTTCAGGCACGACGACAACGCAAACGAGATCTTGGGGTACCGGTAATTTGACGTACCGCGTTTTTTCCCCGGTCTTCCCGGACACGACGATCCCGCCGAAAAGCGCGGCGGCGACGTTGTCAGGATGCCCTTCCATGGCCACCGCCAACTCTAGCAGATCATCCGCGGACAGCGGCCGCCCGCACAGTTCGTTGGCCGCCGCCAACCCACCCACAATAGCCGTGGCACTGCTGCCCAGCCCCCGGGTCACCGGGACCGCATTGTGAGCCCGCAACTTCAATCCTGGTCTTCGTCTGCCGAGTTGATCAAACACGTACTGCACCGCTTTATAGATCACGTTTTCAGAAGTCGCCGGAATCATGTCCGCGCCGGCGCCGGTAACTTCAAATTGCAATCCCTGATCCATAATCTCGAGTTCGATCTCATTATAAAGCTGCAACGCCATGCCCAAACTGTCGAATCCCGGGCCGAGATTCGCCGTGGTGGCCGGCACTCGAACCTTTACCGCCACGAGGGGTCCCCCATTTCTCTCCAAAATCTCATCCCCAAGCTCACGACCGAAGCGCTTCCGAACCCATCATCGCATCGGCCACCGCTTCTTCGGTGGCCTCCACCACCTGCGGGCCCTCTGCCCGTCCAGGGGCGTGCAGCAACGCTGTATCCGGATCCTTGAGCCCGTTGCCGGTCAAGACGCAGACGGCCGTCATTCCCTTTTCCAGCCGGCCCTCGGCTCGGGCTTTGACCAGTCCCGCCACCGAGGCGGCGGAAGCGGGCTCACAGAAGATCCCTTCCCGGGCCACCCATCTGTAAGCCTCGAGAATCTCCTCATCCGTTACTGCGCCCATCATCCCGCCAGACTGCTCCACCGCCTCCACCGCCCCGTTCCAGCTCGCAGGATTCCCAATTCGTATGGCTGTGGCAATCGTTTCCGGGTGAGCAATCGCTTTGCCTTGTACGATGGCCGCCGCTCCTTCAGCCTCGAAACCAAACATACGCGGGCGATGCCGGGTACGCCGATGAAGGTGATACTCGACAAACCCTTTCCAATAAGCGGTAATGTTACCGGCATTACCCACTGGAATCGCAAGCACGTCCGGGGCTTCCCCCAGTTCGTCGCAAATCTCGAAGGCCGCCGTTTTCTGGCCCTCAATCCGAAAAGGGTTGACGGAGTTCACCAAAGTCACCGGGTGGGTCTCGGCTAGATGTCGAACGATCGCCAACGCCTGGTCAAAATTCCCCCGGACTGCGACGACCTGGGCTCCATACATATACGCCTGGGCCAGTTTTCCTTGCGCGATCTTTCCATCCGGGATTACCACCACCGCGCGCATTCCCGCCCGGGCCGCATAGGCGGCGGCTGACGCCGATGTATTCCCCGTGGAAGCGCAAATTAACACCTTGGCTCCGTCCTCTTTCGCCTTTGTCACCGCCATGGCCATCCCGCGGTCTTTAAACGAACCTGTGGGATTAAGGCCTTCGTACTTCAACCAAATCTCGAGGCCGGTGCGCTCGGACAGTTGTCGGGCATAGATGAGCGGTGTATTGCCTTCTTGTAGGCTGACCGGCTCCGTGTCCGGCCCCACGGGCAAGAACTCTCGGTACTCCTCCACGACACCCCGCCACATGGTGTGACCCTCCTCCTTCACTGACTGTAACCGACAATTTCCGCCCGGCGGACCCCGGTCATCCCGACCAAGGTCTTCACCAAGGCGTCGACGGGGTTGGTCATGTCGGAAACGTCCACCATCACCGTCACCAGAGCGGCTTGGTGCACCGGCATACCCTGATTGATAGTAAGAACGTTTCCCCCAGCCCGGGCAATGGCGTCCAATACGACAGAAAGGACCCCCGTGCGATGCTCAAGAATGAGCGACAGGGTCACCACATGCTCCCGCCCTTCTTCATCGTACAGATGCACCAGGTCACGGTACTTATAAAAGGCACTTCGGCTCAAGCCGACCTGGGAGACAGCATCGTGAACCCTCTCCACTTCCCCGCTGGCAAGCAAGGTCTTGACCTGAACCGTTTTGAGCATGGCTTCCGGGAGGATCTCTTCCGCCACCAGATAGTATCTTCGGCGATTCCCTTCACCCACGCCCGTCACCCCGCGATGTTTACTGTAGGTGGATTGCAATCCTCTACTGGTAGACAGTATAACATCGCGAGCTGAAGTTGACAATCGCCGATTACGGAGTGCAGCTTTTCAATCGCTGCCCCTGAGCAGCCCCCTGGCCAAAGAGCCTCTCTCTCCGCCGCAAAACACCGGGCCGGACCGTGGGCTGCACCGCTACGTGGCCCGAGATATAGATATCGTGCCAAAGCAAAAACATCAAAACCGTCCACAGCTTCCGGGCGTAGTCCCCTCGCCCGAGCCGATGATCTTCAAGCCTGGCAAGTAGCCATTCCCGATCAAAATACTGATCGACCGACTTATCGGATAGGCGCTCCCTGGCCCAATCGTACAGCTCGTCCCGCAACCAGCGCCGGGTCGGAACCGGAAAACCCAACTTTTTGCGTCTCGATACCGCTTCGGGCAGAATGTCCCGGACAGCCTCCCGCAACACGTACTTGGTGGTGCCCTCCAAAAGGCGAAGCGAGGTTGGAATGCGCCGAGCTACATCGAAAACCCGCACATCCAAGAAAGGCACCCGAAGCTCCAGGGAGTTGGCCATCGTCATCTTGTCGGCTTTCATCAGAATGTCACCGGGAAGCCAGGTATGAATGTCCACGAGCTGCATTTGGGTGACTTCATCCATGTCGGCAAATCGCTCGTACAACGGCTCAGTCACGACTTTCACGCCAGCGAATCCCCCATCGGGGGTCCACTTGACAAAGGCCCGCTTCTCATTGTCCGAAAAAATGTTGGCGTTCCCCACAAACCGGTCGGAGAGTAAGCGAGACCCCCGAAGGAGAAACCCCCGGCCCTTCATCCCCGAAGGCAATCCCCGGGCCCATTCTCCCAAGCCCCGGCGCACTCCGTCGGGCAAGAAATGAAACATTCGCAGGGACAGCGGTTCTCGATAAATGGTATATCCCCCGAATAATTCATCTGCCCCCTCCCCGGAAAGTACCACCGCAACGTCGGAAGAGGCCAACTCCGCTACAAAGTAGAGGGCGATCGCCGAGGGGTCTGCGACCGGCTCATCCTGGTAATAAGCCAAATCGGGAAGAACCTCCGCATACCGATCCGCCGAGATCACGACATCTCGGTGGTCAGTACCGAGAATCCTCGCCGTTTCCCGAGCATACTCGATTTCGCTCATCCCGCCGGCCCCTTCAAAGCCCACGGTAAAGGTTTTCACCTGCTCAAGTTCCTTCAACAAGGCGACGATGGTACTGGAGTCAACCCCACTGGAAAGAAAAGCGCCCCGGGGCACATCGCTGTTCATATGCGCTCGGACAGACTCCCGCAACACCTCCCGGACCTCGTCCACGAAAACGGGTAGCGGTCGATCTTCCGGTTCGAAAGTCGCCTCCCAATACCTTCCGAGCTTTGCTTCCCCATCCCGCCAAATCAGCCGGTGCGCCGGTGGCAACTTCTTAATGCCCTCAAACATCGTCTCTGGGTCGGGCACGTATTGGAACGTGAGATAGTTCCACAACGATTCCGGCTTCACCCGGGCCTCGATCCCGGGGGCCGCCAAGAGGCTTTTGATCTCCGAGGCAAAAACAAGTCCTTCGGGGGTCAGAGTATAGTACAGCGGTTTGATCCCAAAATGATCCCTGGCCAACAACAACGTGCGCCGGGGCTCATCCCAAATCGCAAAGGCAAACATGCCCCGGAGTCTGCCGACTAAATCTGGCCCTTCTTCTTCGTACAGATGCACCAAAACTTCAGTATCGGTGTCCGTGCGGAACCGGTGTCCCCGCTCCACGAGCTCGCGGCGAAGCCATTTGTAATTATAGATCTCCCCGTTAAACACCACCCAGATCGAGCCGTCCTCATTGGACATGGGTTGGTGTCCGCCAGCCACGTCGATGATGGAAAGACGGCGGAATCCGAACCCCACCCCCGACCCCAGGTAGAATCCTTCATCATCCGGTCCCCTGTGAATGATCCGTTCCGCCATCTGCCGAAGAGTCTCCATCTCGACATTTCCATCCCGGTTCGCGATTCCACAAATCCCGCACATGACCCCATCCTCACTTTCCCGCTTATCCCAATCGAACCGCACGCCCGCCCGCTTCGCCCAGGCCAAAGTGATTCACGATGGCTTCGGCGACAGCTTGTGCCGTTTGATCGCTGGTATCGATCGTCAAGTCCGCCCACTCGTACATCCCTCGACGTTCCTGGAGAAGCTCGTGCACCCGGGCAATCCGGGAATCCCCGCCAAGCAGCGGCCGGACCGCTGGGTCGCCGACCAACCGCGCAACCAACACGTCTTCCCGGGCGGAGAGATAGACCGTTTTCCCGCTTGCTTTCATGATCTCCACATTTCGCCCCCGAAGGACGATCCCTCCTCCGGTGGCGATGACCCACCCGCTGCGCCCGGATAGTTCCAACAAAGTCGCCTGCTCGAGATCGCGGAAAAACGATTCCCCTCCCTTTGCAAAAATCTCGGGGATATCCATACCTTCCTTGCGGACGATCTCGTCATCCGTATCTGCAAACGACCACCCGAGCCGTTCGGCCAACAGCCGCCCCACCGTGGTTTTTCCACTTCCCATGAAACCGATGAGATACAGGTTGGTCAAATCGTCCCCTCCCTCATTGCATCTATCCTACCACACCACACGATCCACTTTAAGGACCGGAGCCAAAATCCGTCCCCTCTTGCCAACTCCGAATTGCGAAACTCCCTGGATCCACCTCCACCCGCAAAGACCGCTGGACGACATCCCCAATACGACCCCGGGAAACCACCACGATCAACGGCCCGGGCTCCTCGGCGACTGCGACCTCCACCCGCCCCAAGTCCAAGGGCAACTGTTGCGTCCCCCTCCAGTCCGGGTGTTGACGCAATTGCTCCAGGGCCCATTCCCATCCCACCTCAGCCAATCGGTCCGCCTGATCGGCTCGCACCTGCCGCACAATCCGCTC
>NZ_JAILZZ010000066.1:0-11773 GCF_023512215.1 Kyrpidia sp.
GACGGTGCCGGCAGAACCGGCGGCTTGGAGGGCTTTTCCCCATTCCGGATCACGTAAAATACTCAATGATCGCCCCGGGGACATAGTCGGCGATCCACCGGTGAAACCATTCCCGGATCTCCACCTGTTGTTCGTCGGGATACACGAATTTGCCGATTCCGTAGCGGCCCCATTTATATTTGCGCCTTGACTCGTCCAGATCAAGCTTGGTCTTGGGATATCGTTTTTCAATGACCCGTTTTGCAGGGCGGGTGAAACGGTGCTGAATCAGTTCAAAGGTCACACCTTGGCGACGGTCCGGGGGCATGGCCCGGCTCACCCGCCTCACCAGCTCTTCATACTCCTCCCGCCATCCCTCGTACAGATAGATGGGCGCGATAATGAAGCCGAGGGGATAGCCGACCTCCGCCACCCTGCGCGCCGCCTCCAGGCGCTCCTCGAGAGAAGCGGTGTTCGCTTCAAAATTCCGCACCACATAGTCGCTGTTCACGGAAAAGCGGATCCGGGTGTGACCGTTGTGGCGGGCGTCCAGCAGACTGTCCACCAGGTCGTACTTGGTCACAAACCGCAGTCGCCCGTATTCCTCTTGTCCCATGAATTCGATCAGCCGGCGCAGATTTCCCGTCAGGTGCTCCAGACTCAAGGGATCGGAGGTGCAGGCCGCTTCAAAACGAGTGATCCGGGGTCTACGCTCGCGGATATAGCGATGCGCCCGTTCAAGGATTTCCGGAATGTTGACATACACCCGCACATAGGGCCTGGCGCCCAGAGTGGTCTGCAAGTAACAATAGTGGCAGTGGCCGATACACCCGGTCGCGATGGGAATGGCGTATTCCGCCGACGGCCTGGAGGTGTCGAATTCCAGGCTCCGGCGAACCCCGACCACCAGGGTTCGTTTTGCGTTTCGATACCGCTGCAGGTCATCGTCGCCGGGTATGCCGGTCACCCGGTTGTAGGATGTCGTGTAACGAATCTCGACGCCGAGATCCTGAAGACGACGGTAAATGTCCCGGCCAATAGGGTAGTCCAACGCCCGGGGTTCGAAAAAGGCGCGATCCGGAATGAACGGTTGCATCGTCTCTCCTCCGGGGACGCCGTGCCGTCAGCCTCCATCCAGCCGGGCTCCGGCGGGCGATATGATCTTCATCCCCTAGTATGCCTCCAAAACCCTTCCCCACGTTCAATCTTCAGCGCGCGAACAACGCTTCGCCTGCGTCCCCACCCACCTTCGCCTAACGTCAGCCGCCGTCTCTGAGGCGAACGGGCTTCACCCCCCCTCTCCGATCATGGACCCAAGAAACAGTGGCAGGATATCGCGTTGGAAACCTGCCACGGGCGTTTGAACCCGAGAATAAACAGCTAGCCAAAGGGCAGCCATGTCACCAGCGCGTCCGTTTCTCCGGACAGGATGGCCTCCAGTTGTCATTTCGTGCGTTATCCTGATGCGGAGTTTCCATCATTGACCATGTCCCCACATGATGTCTTGGAACGTATATTATTCGAAAACCAAACTTTTTCCATCTGATGCAAATGCCTCGAACCTCGTAACGCCCTCCCGCAGAGCTTTTTCAATTGCCAACCGAATGGCTTTGAGGCCAATCTCGTCCCCAATCAGAACCACATCCTCGTGAGGAGCATTCGAACTGTGTACGTTAATGATCGGCATGCAGATCATATGAATTCGCAGCACAGGACCCGTTCTCCGACAGAGAAAAGCGCCGCGATCCTCCCTTCGCCAGGATTCTTGAAAGCTTTTCCTCCTCCACTATCTATCTCCGCGTTCTTTCATGAACTCCGCAACTCTGTTACGGCTTGATGTTGATCACGGTTATTCGCCGCCGTTCAAATCTTGAATTGCTTCACCAGATCGTGGAGTTGTTCTGCCAGTTTGTTGAGTGACTGAGCCGATGCGGCAATCTCTTCCATCGAAGCATGCTGTTGCTGGGTTGATGCGGATATGGTATGAATCCCCGTCGACGTCGTTTCCGTGATTTCGCTTACAGCTCCCATCATCGTGCGCAGGTCTTCGGCACTGGCGGCCAATTGTTGTAAGGCTGCAGAAACTCCCTCAATCTGATCGCCGACCTTTTGAATCGAACGCTCGATTTGGGCAAAGGATTCTCCGACCTGGTTTACCGCATCGAGGCCGGCGCCCACCGCGGAAGTTGTATTCTCCATGGATTCGACCGCCAGATTGCTTTCCTCCTGGATATTCTTGATGAGTTCGACGATCTGTTTCGCCGAATTCCCCGAGACTTCGGCCAGCTCTCTAATTTCTTCGGCCACCACGGCAAAACTTCTGCCGCTTTCCCCGGCTCTCGCCGCTTCAATGGCCGCGTTGAGCGCCAGGAGATTCGTCTGTTGGGCGATGTTTGTAATCACCTCTATAATTCGCCCAATCTCACTGGAGCGTTCACCCAGACTTTTGACAACCGCGGACAAGGTATCGACCGTTTTCTGAATGGTGTTCATTTGCATGCGCACATGTTGAATGGATCGGCTGCCCAATTTGGACAAGTCGGAGGTCTCGCTTGCGGATGCCGATACAATCTGTGCGTTGTTGGCGATCTGTTCCATCGTCTCGGTCATGTCGTTGACCGTCGACCGGCTTCGATGCACCGTTTCCACCTGTTTCTCGGCGCCGACGGCGATCTCTTGTGCAGCCTGTGTCACTTGTTCAGTTGCTTTCGTGTTCTCTTCTGTGCTGGCCGTCAGCTCTTCGGCGGATGCCGCAAGTTGTTCAGAAGTTTCACTTACGTTTTGAACGAGGGCCCGCAACTGGTTTGTCATAACTGAAAAGCCATCCGCCAGACGGGCAATTTCGTCGCTCCCTCTCTTCCTGACAGCCTCCAGTATCAAATTTCCGCGGGCCACTTGTTCCACTTGCCGTGTGATGAGAGACACAGGCTTTGCAATACGTTGGGCAAAGAACAAACTGACCGCCACACTCAAAATGACCTCAATGCCGAGAGCAACCATCAACATATGCAAGACTTGATTCGCCGGCGCATTAAAGTCGATCATGTAAGATCCTGCAGACACGTTCCAGTTCCAGGAGGGATCTTTCTGGACGTAAACGATCTTCTCACCAACTTTGTCGGAGTTGGGCAATGGGAATATATAGTTCACATAGCCCCCGCCATTTTTGGCTAATCGAACCATATCCTGCACAAACATCTTTCCATCCGGACTCTTGTTATTCCAAAAGTTCTTCCCCTCTGAACCGGGACTCATGACGTTTACCCCGGCGTCATTGGTCGCAAACATGAAACCATAAGCGCCAATGGCAAACTTCGGATTGATCGGCCGCTGTCCCTTTTCATTCATTGGTCCCAACACTTCTTGTTTGATCATTTCCTGAGCGTCCGACAACGTCATCTTTCCGGCTTTTACCTGTTTGTCCGCCTGCTCGATAAGGGCGATCACATGAAGCACGTCTTGTTTCAGTTGAGCCTTACCAGCTTGCTCAAGTTGACCCTGGGTAATTTCGTATGCGATTAAGCCGATCAGGAGACTGGGAATCACCGTTAAGGCCAGAGACATGATCAACAGCTTGGATTTCAATGACGAAATCATAGTCTTCAAGTTGAACTTTTTCATGTGCCCACCCTTTACTCAATCCCTCTCTCTTCTCCAGGGCGCGAAGCTATCCCAGTTCGATACCTCGCCAGTCCACGCATCGGGCGCCGGGCTTGTGCCTGGCAAAGTGATGATGGACGGCTCACTTGACCCTTTTTATGGATACATTTTCATTCAGCTTCCTCCATAAAGTCGTGCTGCTGATTCCAAGACGTTTTGCCGCTTGATGTTTGTTATATTTCGTTTCGATAAGAACCTGCCGAATCAATTCCTTTTCGATTCGCCGAATTGCCTCATCCAATGTTTCGTGTTCTTCGATCTTCCAGCTTTCAGGCATCTCCTGCATCCACAGATCCTCGGGTAACAAATCAACGGTAATTTCACCCTCGTCAATGAGGTTGGCAGCCCTCTCGAGGCAGTTCCTTAACTCGCGCACATTACCGGGCCAATGGTAGTTTTTTAGATGGGCCATAGCTTCACGACTCAAACCCGTTATTCGCTTCTTCATCGTAATATTGAACTCTTTAATGAAGTGATGGGCCAGTAATTCGATATCCTCCGCTCTTTCCCGCAATGAAGGAATGCGCACGGAAACGACATTCAATCGATAATACAGATCTTCCCGGAATAAGCCCCGATTGACCATCTCCTTCAAATCCTTATTGGTCGCGGCAATAATTCGAACATCCACTTTGTAACTTCTCGAACCCCCGATCGGCATGACCTCCTTTTCCTGCAAAACCCGAAGGAACCGGCTTTGGAGGGAAAGATCCATTTCGCCGACTTCATCCAGGAAAAGCGTACCATTGTTCGCTTCAAGAATAAGTCCTTTTTTCCCGCCGGGCGCAGCGCCCGTAAAAGCCCCTCCCTCATACCCAAAAAGTACACTCTCGATTAAATTCGCTGGAATGGCAGCGCAATTAACCGCGACAAAGCGCTGCGAGGCACGACCGCTTGCATTGTGAACAGCCTGCGCGAACAGTTCTTTCCCGGTTCCGGATTCCCCCCATAATAGAATGGGGCTGGAACTTTTCGCCACCCGATTGCACAGTGACTTACACTCCAGAAAACAATTGGCCTGCCCGATCAAGTCTGCAAACGTGTATTTGGCATCCCCTTTCTGCTCTGAAGCGTGCAGTTTCGCCTCTAAAGGCATCCCGCTCAGTTCAACCCCCAGGTGCTTGGTTATGGGGAAAAAAATACTCATGCCTCCTGGAATTGCGCAAGACTCCGAAACAACTGCTTTTTGCAGGGCTATGGCGGAATAAGCATTTTCATTGATTTCTCCAATCAAATGTCCGTTCACCGTTCCATCTCGATTAACACTATGAGTAATGCGACCAATTTCATCAAAGAGAGCCGCCTCACCACCGATGACTTCAGAGATCAAAGGTAGCGACTCCATGAGAACAACTTCCAACTGCTTGCGACGTAATCGTTTCCCATCATCCGTCACGACAATGGCATAATCCCCCACCGGCAAAGCCCAAATTTCCGCACCGCGCCTTAACTCGGATGGACCCGACATAAGCGTGCCCTCAGACATAGCCCGGGCAGCCACTTCCAAATGACAATTCTCTAGACTAGAAATAGTGTTGCCCTCGGGATCAATCACTTTAAGGCGTTTCCCAGAACGATCGGTCACAGCAACAAAGCCGTCTGTTAGTTTGGCTAGAATCGGCAGGGCATGTAACAATGTTGACTTTAGATCCATGTCCCCCATCCTCGAACGTTAATCGAGCCCGTTTTCACCTTTCACCTGGTTTACAGTCAATCCGCCCACCCGGGCGTTGAGTCTGCCCCGGTTGGCGACGCAGACAATGACAGCGATCTCGTCCGGCAACGGAGCGTCATGCAGTGTTAAAGTCATGGTGTCGTAATGAGACCGCACATAAAGTGCATCCTTAAAAGCCAAGGGTACATCAATGATAGTCCCGGGAACACCTCGCTTCGTCGTTGATGAAATCCAGGCCTTCCCACCCCCCACAGCTTCCCTCAGTATGTTTCCGAAAACTGTAGTAAGCATTGCCACGCCGTGTTCTTGCTCCCCATCTGTTCCGACCACAGCTGCCTTCCCATAACTCTCAATACCATATGGCCCCATGGCCTCTACAGCCAATTTGCTAATCCGCCGACCAATATCAGCGCTTTCGTTTATGAGAAGGGTCAAGTCTTCCTGATAGCGACGGGCAAAAGGATTATTGACGACGGCCACTACCCCGACCTTGCGCAGCGGTACACCATCCGATTTGCCCGTGGAATGCAAAGTTTCCTCGACAAAGGTGCTGATTTTCCTGATCTCCATGTTCACAAAACCCCTTTCAGTTATTGATTTCGTCACGTACTGAATATCTTCCTGAGAACGAATTGATTTTTTCAAAGACCGTGTACACGCCGCGAAACCAGCCTTCTTTCGCGAGCCGTGCCCTCCAGGGAGAGGATCTCGCCTCCTGCCGTTCCTTCGACTGAAGGGCCTCCAACCCGGCCAAATAATGCAAAGCCAAATGAGTGAACGTATCCGGCTCCCCCTCCACAATTCGATACCTTCTGCAAGCCCACCAATCCGGGTGTCTCAACAGAGTGGGAACATGGTCAACCGTATACCATTCGTTGAATTCCTTCTCTCTTTCGATTGGAACAGTAAAGGCCACCGCGTATAAAAACGGGGCTTCATAGACCGATACCCCTGTTCCGACATCCACCTGTTCACTGGTCTTCATGCCGATATAGCGAGTGAATCCGCTAACGGAAGACAACATCCAACGGGTCTCTTCGCTTGAATTCTCTTTGATGGAACGGTACTCATCACTGTGAAGCACGTGAATATCATCTATTTCATATACAGCTAAATATTTACGAGCGTTAACCTCTCGATATCGCCTGGCACACTTGAAACCTGGGATTTGCATCCGAATCGGAATATGTTCCGTATCATACCAGCGATTAAAACGCTCTTCCCATTCTTTTTCCGGGATCATTTCAGAATATAGAATGGCACTCCCCACTCCACGATTCCTCCTTTAAATCCACATTTTTAATCGCTCATGGATCACTTTAATGTTTTCCCTTCTCGGCGGCGGCGTGTTTCTGCTGTTCATATAACGTAGAATTCCGTTGGTGAAACACGCCGCAATCGCAGGCAGATCTCCGTTTTCAATGGCATCCAACGCCTCCGCAGCACTGCCGCCAAGAGGAGCATCAATAACTAAGACATCAGCGGGACGCCCCACTCGTATCAACCCTGCATCAATACCATAGATCCGACCAACATGTCCGGTCGCTGCGGCGATCATTTGTTCAGCCGGGGTTTTCGACAAAGCCGATAACTCTACTATAGATTTCATGACGCCAAGAGGCATCATCCCTGTACCTGTAGGTGTATCACTGGCAATTAGAACACGCTGAAACTGTTGTGCCTCTTTCGCCAGCTGGATCGTTCGAATCGCCGCCCTTAGATTGCCTGCTTGCACGATTTGCAATGCGATTGCAGTTTCATGGATGACTTTTTCCAAATCCGAATCCGTCATGGCTGTAGGACCACCGTTAACGTGTCCGCTGATATCCGGGAGCATTTCCAAGAGATCATCTGCAGTCACTGGGGATGAACCCGGTATGGACGCTCCCCCGGTATGACACATCACTTTGAACCCGTGTTTTTGAGCATAACGCACAATCTCCGCCGCGTCTCTCGGCTTTGGAAAAGCTCCAAAACCGGCTTTCGCCAACCAGACTCCCTGCTCCGCCAACTCGACAAAGTCTTTTTCAGTAAGACCCGGTTCCAGGATGACAGAGCCCCCATGGATCGTCATGCCACCCGGACGGAAATGTTGAAAACATCGTTGGGCCATCAGTGCTAACGCTTTGACTCCCGCAGGATCTTTTGGACGGCCGGGGGCGTGAACTTCACTGGCGGTGATCGTCCGGGTAATCCCTCCATGTACGTAGCTCTCTAGAAAGTCAACTGTTTTTTGCCGGGGGGTATAGTCGCCCAATACAATATGGACATGGGAATCAATGAGGCCGGGTATCACAGTGGCCCCGTCGGCGTCAACCACGACATTGCATGATGACAGGTCAATGTCCTGACTTCCTATATACGAAATGATTCCGTTTTCCATAATTATGCATTTCATATCTCTTGCCGACGGTAATCCATCTCCCCCAACAAGAACCCCAATATTGACAATTGCCGACTTCATCAAACCCCTCCTAGGTGACTGATGGTAAAAGCTCTCACTCGTTTAATTTCAGCCCACCTCAACCTGTGGGTCAGGCTCCGGCGATTCCCACGGTATTCTCGATCACTTCCTCAAGATGTTACCTTCGGTCTGGGTCAGCCTTTCAATGACCAGTTTAATGCAAGATATATGCCAAAATTGTCCCGGCTATTGAAAACCCATATACCATCAAGGTTTTAGTTCTTCAATATTTTAATATAGAACGATTTCAATTTCAGTTTTGCAATGGTCTATTTCATTCATGAAAAAAACGCAAAGACCTGTTTCGAAGCCGATGTACTATTTTTTCATCAGGGGGAGTAAAGCTATCGAGCCAACCAGTCCGACAAGGACTAAGAAGCTAAGACCATTGTTAAAATTATGGGACGGCCCGATGATCAGTCCCATGACAAACGGAGCGAAGGCGCCGCATAAATTACCGATACCGTTGCAGATACCGTACCCGGTAGCCGATGCCCTTTCGGGAAGGATCTGGAGCAAAAGCGCGAACGATGTTGGAATGACGGTACCCAGAAATAGAGTTCCAACTGAAATGAGCAAAGCCGCCAGGATTGGGCTCGGTACCAGTGAAACCGCATAGAATACGGCCGATACGCCCAACATGCCTACAAGACAAATGGGACTTCTCTTCATCCAGCGATCAGATAACGCGCTTCCCACCAGTTCTCCGATCATCATCGTGAAAAAGGGCAGCGACGAGTAAAATCCGAGAGAGGTGATGTTAAAGTGTCTAACCTCTCTCAGGTATGTAGGCAACCAGCTGTTGATCCCCCACAACAGGCTCAGATAACTGACGAAAAGGAGCACAACAAGCCAGTAATCGAAACGCGACATGAATTCTTTGATGCCTTGACGAAACGTTTCTGTCGCTCCTAAAACCTCCCTGCGGCCCTGTTTGATGTATTGCAGTTCTTCCGGAGAGATTGATGCATAATCTTCAGGGCGGTCTTTCAAGAAAAGAGATACGAGGGGCAAGACAATGAATAACGAGATGGCAGCTAAGACATAAAATGTGGCTCTCCAACCAAACATGGAATTTATCAAGATGATAAACGGAAATCCGATAGCGGAACCCAGAGGACTTCCAATCGCCCACATCGCATTTGCCAGCCCTTGTTCTGAGGTCGGAAACCATGATTTCGTAAACTTGGCGCTCAAGGAGAATTGCGGCCCCTCAGAAATACCCAACAAGACCCTGAATAGAATCATCGACAAAAAGGAAGAAGTCAGCCCCATTCCGAACATGAAAACGCTCCACAACAGGGTCAACAAGATCAGACTTTTTCTTAGCCCCAACATGGTATCTCCGATGAAGCTGAGCAGAACACCTGAAACCCCGTATGCAAATATAAAACTCGTCATCAAAAGCCCAAGTAACGCTGGATTGTTACCTACTCCCAAGGCATGCTGAAAATCGTTATCGGTAAAAAGGACAGAAACGTTGATCCGATCAAAAAACGCACTTAGTACAGTCCCAAATAAGACGGTAGCCACGAACCACCTCTTGCGACCGATTTTTGGCCTCTCTGTACTTCTCGCAATACCTTCCATGAATCCACCCTCTCTTCCTCTTAGCTTTACGGACACCTGACATCTGGTAAAGCACAATCCAGAACGTGTGCGCCCCCTTATACGGGGATGCACACGTAATCCCTCTAAAACGTTTCGTTTTGTTCCAAAGAATAACTGGATAAACAGGTTTCAACCAGACGATCTGCTTCCTCAAAACCGTAATTCCTAAACGCTTGCCCTTTTACCACATGGGGCGGTCCACCATAAAACATTTCATATTGATGATGTCTTCCGGCAAACTCGGAGCCAACAAGATCCCATACCAATTTAAACAATTGCACGCGTTTCTCTGCCGGAACACCGGGGGATTGGATGTAACGTCTGATGTCATGGGATGTGTCTGGGTTCAAAAAATCTTTATAAGAAGAAGGTACTTGGAGCATCCCCCCACCCGTCAGCTCACGGACTAAGAACAGAATGTCGTGATACAGTTTCGGCTGAAGGGCCATCGCACTGTAGAGATATCTCGGGTTGGGCACAAACTGTCCGTAGTCATTCTGGGTTCCCGAAGCTTCCGCAGCCAACACCAAACCTTCATGCACCGAAACCCTGGATACCAGTTCCCCCAATCGTCCTTGAACCGGGGGCAATTTGATAATTCCAGTCGTTTCAGCCACTTTTTTGGCCAGGCCGGCAATAAACTGAAGTTTACTGGTCAGGCGGATTTGAGCTTGAACATTACCGTAAATATGTGCCGGCGTGGCAAAAAACTGTTTATTGGTCAGTTCGATGTTTTTATACACAAACACGTGTTCCCAGGGAACAAAAACATCTTCGAAGACAGCCAAGGCATCGGTTTCATCAAAACGAGTCGACAAAGGATAATCGTAAACACTGGGCTTATCAACGGCATAACTTCGTCTTACATACAATTTTAACCCCCGTGCATTCATGGGTACGACCAGTGATATCGCATACTTCTCATCCCCGGGATGCAGCGGAGAAATAACAGATACAAAGAGATAATCCGTTAACGCTCCACTCGTAGCGAGCATCTGAGCGCCGCGAATCACAATGCCATCCTTTCGTTCTTCAAGCACTCCGCACGCGAGATAAGGATTTTCCCATTGATTAGCAGGTTTGCTGCGATCAACTTGTGGATGCACAATCGTGTAAGTTAAGAATAGATGATGATCCCGGGCATATTCGTAGAAATTAACCACGTTTTCTGCAAACCGACCCCCTCCTTCGTTAAAGACCTCACTCGCTCCGGCAAAACCAGCCAGAAAATTAGCGATATGATCCGGGCTTCTTCCCATAAGCCCATACGTAGCATCGGCGCTCTTTTTCATCGCCACCCGTTTCTCAGCCTGCTCTTCCCTTGTTCGGGGAATCATGTACGCTTTATAAACGGGTTCCCCGGTTTTCGGCGAATAAAATGTCATATGATGAGCCGGATCGGCAATCATGTCGTATAATCCTGCGATCGTTTTCGCGGCCCCGGCAAAGGCGGGATGGCTCGCCACATCAGCCACACGTTCACCGTCAATATATACGCACCGACCGTCGTTTAAACTCTTCAGATAATCTGCTCCTGTACGCACCATTTTATGACTCCTTTCTCGGGTCGCAGAGTTTAATTTCAATTGACAGTAACGTACCGGCCCCTAAAGAAACCTAATGGCCTGCCCTCTCCTGCAGAGGTCTCGATCACTTTTCCAAAGAATACCGTATGATCGCCAACCTCCACTTCTTCGATCGTTTCACAAATTAGATGAGCAAGCGCCCCATCCAATACAGCAGCTCCCTTGGCCGCTCTTCGAAAAGTAACCTCCACGTCTTTTTCGATTGGTTGCCTCGCGAATAATCGGGATATTTCCATTTGATTTTCCTTGAGAATATTGACTCCAAACAGTCCGGCCTTTTGAATCAGATTCCGGCATTTCGCATGTTGGTCGACACAGATGAGAATCACAGGCGGTTGAAGTGACACAGACGTAAGGGAATTGGCTGTCATTCCGTGAATTTTCCCCCCATCGGCCACCGTGATAACTGCAATACCGGTCGGAAATCTCCCCATGGCATGCCTGAATTCGTTGCTATCAACCTCCATCGATCAAGCTCCTTTCCATAAGAACTTCACGTTCGCATTCCTGAAAAGCAAATTCTATGCCAACTTAGATTTAGGCGGTTATTAAGCAATAAGGAGCTCAATGATTACGAAAGTGAAATAAAATATTTCATAAAAAATAGGGGCAGGGCGAATCTCCTCCCGCTCCAGACCAAGCGCCAACCTAAAGACCATCAAAAGCACCCACGCCGGGGGGAGAGAGGCACAAAAAGGCCTGCCCCGGTTCCGCAGAGCAGGCCCGTATTATTGAATCACTTTTACCGCGGGCTCAGAACAATTTCTTCGAGCGATCTGGGCGCAATCCGACGGTCAA
>NZ_JAILZZ010000067.1:0-11717 GCF_023512215.1 Kyrpidia sp.
GAGCAGAGAGCTCTGTTCGACGAGGTCCTCATCGGCAAGGCCGGGGAAGTGCTGGCGGCCATCGATCGGGAGATGGGCAACCGGTCAGGTGACCTTCCGGATTCCGAGTCCTAGACACCCTACATAGGAATAGAAGAGCATTTGCGTGCGATAAAAGGCCACTAGAATTCCTATAAGGCATTGGTGAAATTGCCGCGCGCGTGTGCGTGGTCGCCCCCTGTCGGGGGCTTTTTATGCCCCAGAGACTGGAGAGAAGGACAATGGATGGTCAAGAAAATTTTTCTTGAAAAAGGTTGACAAGTTCAATTCACTCAAACGATAAACAAGGCAGGAGGTGAGGAGGATCGGGTTCCAGCGTTTATCTCGGGTGGATGGAGTCTAGCCTTGGGCCAACAAAAAAAGTCACCGGGAACAATTGTTTTCTGACAGACATGTTGTCACTGTGGATGTGGTAGAACAAAGGTGCCGAGGGTTTTCTCTAGGCGAAGGAGGTGAGTGGGTTGCGATTAGTGCTCACGATGCGGCCATCATCCGATCGGGACGATTTTATCCTGCCGCTTACGTACAACGAATACGTGCAAGCGGCGTTGTATAGCATCCTGCCCGAGGACTTTGCGGCGTTTCTCCATGACGCGGGCTATTCTTATCTGAAAAGGAAATTTCGCATGTTCTCGTTTTCCCGGCTGATCGGCAAGTATGAGGTTCTTCGCGACGAGGGATTTATCCGTTTTTTCGGTCCGGTGCGGTTGGTGGTGGTGTCTCCCCTCCGTGAGTTTACTCATGCGGTGCTGGATCGGTTGTTGGGAGAGGCGGTGCTGCGGCTGGGAAGCGTGGAACTGGAATTAGTCGAGGTGGACAGCTCGAACCCCAGGGTTGATTCTTCCCGAATTCTCGTCCAGACGCTGTCGCCGATCACGGCATATTCGACGTTTTTCAAGCCGGATGGGCGCAAATACACAGTTTATTTTCATCCTAGGGAATCTTCTTTTTCCGAAGTGGTTCGGGAGAATCTGCGCAAAAAGGTGAAGGTGGCCCGGGACGAGATGGGGATCGATATCGGGTTTTCGGACGAGGAATTTGCTTTTGACATCCGTCCGGTGGGCCGTACGAAAAAATCTGTAGTCGTTTACCGGGATATTTTCGTGCAGGGGTATTCAGGTCGATTCGAACTGACCGGTCCGCCCGCCGTTCTCTCGTTGGCGCTGGATTTGTCATTAGGAAGCAAGAACAGCCAGGGTTTCGGTTGCGTGGATTTGATCAAAACGTACGCCGAGGAAGGCGGGGATGGGTATGTTGATCGAGAGCCTCATTCGGCTGGGTAAACCTTTTGTCAGCGGTGGACTGCCGCCGGCGATGATTTTGGATCAAGTGTCCGATATTCGAGAGCAGAACGCTAAGACCTTCCTGTCCCACGTGGTGATCGCCGAAGCCGATCCGGAAACTAAAGCTGTTGCCGTGGAGTGGGTTCGGTGGGTTCAGGTCCGTATCGAGCGAGAGGGGAAAAAGACGAAGGAGATCGCGTATCCCGATTACGAACATGCTCGGACCGCCCCGTTCGTCGTACCGGTGGGGGGGAGTCCCCTTCATCCCCAAGGTCGTTATGGGATTCCGGCGTATCTTTTCTATGAAAAGCAGGTGGAGGCGTTTCGCAAGGACGCCGCGGAGGTGGAAACTTTTCTCCGGGGTCGGCTAAAGAGAACCACAGCGGGGGATCTCCCGGATTCTCTGGTGGATGGACTTTCCCAGCGGATCCACGAATTCTTCAAGGCCACGGAATTTCCGGCCAAAGAGAAAGCGATCGGGCTGTTGGTATTGGCCATCATGGACGGCCGCGGCACCTACCGGTACGAACCTCAAGGTTATGCGCCACGAACGGGTTGGGAAGGGATCTTGACCCCGAGCTTCCTCGACCCGAACCGGGTGATCGTGGCGGACCTGGAGCGCACGGTGGACCGCTTCTGGGAGTCGAAGATCGCCGAGGGAGAGGAAAAAGGTCGGCTCTCCGGTAAGGAGGCCGTGTGCGCCTTTTGCGGGGCGACCGGGGATGTGATTTCCGCCTACTCAAAAGCCTGGAACTGGTTCACCACCACCTGGGTGGGACCCTTGGCGACTGAGTTGCCCCAAGACCGGCTGGTGGAGGGGGTGGCGTTTTGTCCCGAGTGCTACAAGGCGCTGACCTACGGAAGCCGGGTGTTCGACGGGCTCACCAGGCGCATGCCGCTGTCGCTGGCCCGGGAACTCTTTGCACCGGCCAGCAGTCCCTCGGGGACAAAACAACAACGGATGCGCAGCGCTGCCGACGTACCTACGGTTTATGGGGGCGTCCTCCCGCTGCCGGTGCTGGACGAATGGCTGGTGGACCCCGACGAACGAAAAGCCTTTATCCAGAAAATGTCCAAAATGATAAATCAGGACCAGGCGGTTTTTGAGTCGTCCCGGGACCTCCACCTCAAGACGTTGACTGGGTTGGAGATGTGGCTGCCGGATGTGGATGAATCCCAAGAGTATCGGCTCATGATCCTCTACTATTCCGGCGATCCCAGCCGGGCGGATATTCATCTCCGGGCGGTGATCGAAGACGTCATCCCGTCCATGGCCAAATCAGTAAACGATCTCGTCCGGGAGGTGTATGAAGAGAGCGAGCCTTTGCGCGAGCGGCTGCTGGGCCCCGACTTGGTGGACAGGATGAAAGAATTCTTTTTGTCACTTCCGGGCCTATTGACCAAGGCTTATGGGCCGGCTCACGTCTGGATGACCTTGGCCAGTGTGCTGCACGGCCGACCCCTCAGCCGGCGGCGGTTTGTGGAACTGGCGGCGGCGCGATTGCGGGAGTTGACCTCGCAGTATACACAAAAGCTGTTGGACATTCGGCAAGAAGTCCTGTTTGATCTGGTATTTTCAGATTTTCTCCAGCGCTACTCAGCGAGACTGACCACGAAAGGAGTAGAAGCAGCCATGCGTCCCTGGCCTGAAATGTTGGAACTTCTTAAGGGTTCAGCCGACCATCCGCCGATGTGGCAGGATGTCGAGGAACTCGGTTTTGCCAGTGGATATCTGCTACGGGAGTTTGGTAAACGGTACTTTTTGAAGGCCAACAAGGATTACTTGGAGAGCCGGGTTATCACCTTTGGAAATCAGGTGACGCCCGAGGTGATTCTCAAATACGGACTTATGAATCTGAGAACCCACGCGGCCAGGCACCACATCAACGTGTGGGATTTGGAAAAGCTGCTGGGCTCCTTGATGGCCGGGTTTCTGGAACACAAGGAGGGCTTGCGCAAGGACTCCGATGCTTTTCTGGCCGCATTTTGGGCGGGATACTGCCTGAATCGCCCGGATAAGAAGACTGCAGGAGACGAGGATGACGAGGTTTCTGAAGAAGGCAAGACGGCGATGTGAGAGGGCACCGTATCCTCGCCAGCTGACCACACCCTACCTTTGGAATCAACCACCTATATGTTGAGAAGGAGTGAAGCATGATGTCCGATCTTCGCAGTGGAGAAATCATTTTCGTCAAGAGTGTAAAAGATGGGATTCCCAACCGGGATCCGTTAAATGAGAGCGATGCCCGGCGGCTGTTCAGTGAAGAGGACGGGCGGATCTCCCTGTCTGACGTTAGTATCAAACGGGATGTACGGGACTACGTCCTGGCGCGATACCCCGACGGCGGTGGGGAAAGGAACAATTTCGTGTTTGTTCGGGAGGAACGGACCGAAGACGGTAAGTTGCTCGGGCGAGGGAGTTTGGCGAAAAAGATCCAAGAGCGGTCGGGCCGTACGGGAGACACGGAGGAGATTTTAAAAGAAAGTGCGTTTGATGTGCGGGTGTTTGGGGCCGTCTTCAGTGTGGGGGGATCCTCCTTTCATCTCACCGGCCCGGTGCAGTTCGGTTGGGCTCATTCGCTTCATCCCGTGGAAACTCGCTATGTCCAGGGCACAGTGGTAATGCCGAGCAAAGACATTAACGAGAAAGCGAGTAATCGGAGCGGAGAATCCGAGGAGAGCGCGGGGAAGCAACAGGGGACGATTTGGACCACCTACACCCTTCCCTTTGCCGTCTTTGTGATGCCCGGTATCGTCAATGCGTCGATTGCCCGGCAGACGGGGATGAAGGAAGAGGATATGGATTTGTTGCTTGAGGCGCTGTGGAAGGGGACGCAGTATCGCCAGGCCCGGGGCCGGGGGATTCAACAACCGCTGTTTCTTGCCCACGTGGAGTACACTGATCCGTTTTTCCGAATCGGCTATCTTGAGGAAAATGTGCGGTTGTTGCCAGAAAGAGAGGTTTGGTTATCCGGGGAGCGGCCGAGCTCGGTGGCAGAGATCTCCCTGAACGTGCAAGAGTTGGGTCAGGTCCTCCGGAATCACCAGGACCGGGTGGCCCGGGTAAGGTGGTGGGTCCATCCGTCCTTGAACATTAAGGGAGAGTTGCCCGGGGAGAAACAGCCGGTGTGGTGAAAGGTGGGACAGGTGATGCAACTGCTGGTGTTCGACCTGAAGGGCACCCTGGCTCATTTTCGGCGCCCGGACACGACGGCCACCCATGCGTCCTATCCGGTGATCACCCGCACGGCCCTGCGGGGGCTTTTGGGCTCGATTTTGGGATTAGCGGAGTTTAGTGGCGAATCTTGGGCGGGAATCCAACTGCTGGCCCCGGTGCGCACCGTCCTTCAGGAACTGTCTCTTCTGGGGAAAGGATTTTTGACGAGCGGGCCGGCGATGAATCGTCCCACTTCGATTGAATTGGTGGTCAACCCAGCTTATCGCATTTATTATCACGGGGATTATCAGGAGGAACTGACGGCGCGGATCCGGGAGGGCAGAAGCCATTATCATACGTACTTGGGGAGTGCTTTTGCCCTGACCTTTCCCCGGTTCGTGGGGTCTTGGGAGGTCCCGGAGGTGGAGTTGACGCCGGGGATGACCTATCGCTGTCGAACGGTCCTGCCGACCCATGTGGTTCACGGGTTGGTGACGCCCCCGGGGGATTCGAAGCTCCAAGTGGGGCGTATCGGAGGAGTTCATTACCATTACCTGGGCGGACGGCGGTTTCGGGGCGCAGTTCACTTGGTGTATGAAGTGCAGGGGCAACCGATTTCCTTTGTCCCGGCGGCCTCCCCGGGGGAACCGAAAGTCCGGTTCGCGCAACTTGGGGACGAGGTGGTATGCCTGTGGTAAAACCATTTGGTGAATGTGTGGCGCGTCCTGCGGAGGGGGAACGTCAATTCCCCCTGCCCCGGCACTTGGAAACGGTGGCATCAGGGGTGGGGAACTTCCAGGGCCAGCCCGCCGAGCGTCTGGATTACCTGGCGGGTTGGATGCACGACATTGGCAAGTCAAACGAAAAATGGCAGTGGTACATTGAGTCGCCGCGGTCCCGGAAGGGGCCGCCGCACTCGGTATACGGCGCCATTTTGTATGTCTATTATGCCGAACGGTTGCTGAATATCTGGAAAATGCCCAGGAGGGAAAAGACTGAACTGCGGAGGAGGGTACAGTGGTGGTGCCGGGATCTTCTCGATCACCACGGGCGGCTCGGCGATATCGAGGAAACGGAAGTGCCCTGGAGAAGCTTTCCGCCGCAATGGGAACACTTTGATCTCCCGGGTATTCACGACGCGGTCAGTCGGCTGTTTCCGGAGGTTGCGGGGGCCGCTCCTACTGTGGGGTCGTTGAAGGCCTGGCACAAAGGGTTTGTTGACACCTGGGCCAAATGGTACATGGATTGGACGGGTCAGGCAGTGTTAGCGGAGTACGAAGAGGCGGAGGTGCCGGTTTCTTGTCTTCGCCTCTCTACCGCCTCCCTGATTCGCGCGGATCGATTTGACGCGGCCCAGATCGAGCCCCGGCGGCTTCAGCGCGAAGAGCTGGAGGGTGCCTTGGCGCATTTGGAAAAATTTCTCGGAGATAAGGGCCGACAGGCGGCGGGATCCGCGCCGCCGGGAGGCGGGCTCACCGGCGTGACGGCCCTTCGCCAACGGGTGCACCAGCAAGCGGTGGAGCGATACCGCCAAAACCCCAAAGGGGACTTGTATGTCTTGAAGCTTCCCACGGGTTTGGGGAAGACCCTCACGGCTCTGCGGGTGGCGCTGGAGATTGCCCGGGACCGGGGGAAAGAAAGGATTGTCTATGTGGCTCCTTATTTGACGATTTTGTCCCAAGCTGCGGGAGAGATCGCCAAGGCCTCTGGGCTGGAAGTAATGGAGCACCATTCTCTGTCAATGACTGAGGACCGTGAATGGGATGACAAAGCGATTCTCTTGCTGGAATCTTGGCAGTCCCCGGTGGTGGCGACGACGTTTAACCAAATGTTTCGGGCTTTTTTTGCGCAGCGTGCTCAAGAAACCCTCCGGCTGGCCGGTCTTGAGAATTCCGTAGTCATTGTCGACGAGCCACAAATCGTCGATGACTCCGTCTGGCAACCTTTTCTCGCCATGATCCAGGGCGCCGCCCGGGAGATGAATGCGACGTTTCTCTTTGTGACGGCCACCCTTCCGCCGCTCCGGCCGGGGCTGAAGGAGTCCCCGATTCCCCTGGCACCCGCCGACATCCGTTATCCTGACCGATACCGTGCCCGGGTCGTGGTTGAGCCGTGGGACGAGAAGCAGCTAGCCGATCATCTGGTCGGACGAGAGAGAGACACGCGGCATCTGGCCGTGATTTTGAACACCATTGGGGATGCGGCGAGGGTTTATCAAGAGCTGTCTGAAAGGCTGAAGGATGCGGGACCCGCCGATTCGGAGCCCCGAATTTTACATCTTCACGGCTTGATGACGCCCTTGCACAAGCGGCTGCGGATTGAAGAGATGAAAGAGTGTTTGGGGGCGGGGCAGCGGTTATGGGCGGTGACCACCCAGATAATCGAGGCCGGTGTGGATGTGAGTTTTCAGAAAGTCTACCGGGCGCGGCCGATCTACTCCTCGGTGATTCAGGCGGCGGGACGGGTCAATCGGCACGGGACCGAGGGGGAGCTTGGGGAGATCGTGATCTTTTCGTTTTTGCGAGGCGGGGAACAGGATTCCAGGGTTTGGGTTTATCGGGACGCCATTGTCCGTGAGGAGACGGACCGCAGTTTGGGCAAGGCGGCCGAATGGATGGAGCACGAACTGTATGAAGAGGTTGATCAGTATTTTTCCCGGTGTTCGGCCCGCACGAACAGTGCCGCGAAGATGCAGGCTTTGGCCCAGGCGGCCCAGGGGCGGTGGAGCGCCGTGAGCGGTTGGTCGCCCTTCGAAGAAGATCCGCGGCGGGTATCGATTTTTGTTCCTTGGGGAGAGGAGTACCTCGAGCGCCCGATCGGCCTGGACATCCGGCGGCGGATGAACGAGTTCGGGATTCGCGGAGTTCGAGAGATTTATGAACGGTATTTGGATCGGGGGTGGATGGGGGGCCTGTCCTTTGTGGCCCGAAAGCGGTTCATGGCGCTGATGCAGCAGTTCATTGTCTCCTTGCCTCCGAAAATGGCGCTGAAGGTGGCGGCAAACCTGGCGGATGACGTGGAGATCAAATTAGCGGCTGACACACCGAAGTATCAAGAGGATCGCGGGTACGCCGATTTGGCCGCGGGGTGGGTGGAGGATTGTATTTTATAAACCTGTGGATGGGAAGGTCCGAAGAGTTGAGGTGAGTCCATGGAAGATGAAATTCGGATTAATGGGACGTTGGTGTGGTATTACACGTTCTGCCCCCGGGAAGCGTGGCTCATGTCTCGTCAAATGACCCCGGATGAGGACGATGAGAACGTGGTGATCGGCCGATTCTTGCACGAGAACCGGCAACCGAGAGGGCGCAAGGAGGTTGAGGTAGGTCATTCGAAGTTGGACGTGGTGCGCCGGGACTCGGGAACGCTGGTCGTTACCGAGGTGAAAAAAAGCAGGCACTCGCTAAAGGGCGCCCGGATGCAAGTGTTGTTTTATCTCATGGAGTTGAAAAAACGGGGGATCGAGGCCGAGGGGGAACTGGTGGTTCCGGAGGAGCGGAAAGTCGAACGGGTGGTGCTCACCCAAGAGGACAGGGTGAAGATCGAACAGACGGTGGAAGAGCTTCGGGCGTTGTTGCGCCGGGCGACGCCGCCAGCGCCGAAACGAATCCATGCGTGTAAAAGGTGCGCGTATGGGGAATATTGCTGGGCGTGAAGTGAGGGGTCGAGACGGTGGGGACAAGCGTATACCTGTTTTCCGGCGGGCAATTGCGACGAAAGGACAACACGCTGGTGTTTGAGAGCCCGGACGGAACGAAGTACCTTCCCGTGGAGAATATTCAAGAGATTTATTTGTTCGGAGAGGTGGACCTGACCAAAAGTCTTTTGGAATTCTGCTCCCAGAAAGAGATCCTCCTTCACATTTTTAATTCGGAGTATGAATATTACATGGGAACGTTTTATCCCCGTGAGCATTTGAACGCAGGGCATGTGACGGTGAAACAGGTGGAGTATTATCTGGATCCGCAGCGTCGCCTGGATTTGGCCCGGCGGTTCGTGGAGGGCGCGGCCCGCAATATGCTGCAGGTGTTAAAATATTACCGCAACCGGGGCAAAAAGGTGGAGGGCCACCTGGAGCGCATCCAGGAGTTGGAGGGGAAAATCCCTGAGACGGCGGAGGTTCCGGCCCTGATGGCTTTGGAGGGCAATATCCGGGAGCAGTATTACCGCGCATTCGATGCCATCGTGTTACAGGAAGATTTTCAATTTGATCGCCGGACCCGGCGGCCGCCGGAAAATCATCTGAACACGTTGATCAGTTTTGGGAATTCTCTGTTGTATTCCGCGGTTTTGCGGGAGACGTACAAGACCCATTTGGATCCGAGGATTGGATATTTGCACACGTCAAATTATCGCCGGTTCAGTCTGAATCTGGATGTGGCGGAGATCTTTAAGCCTATTTTGGTGGACCGGCTCATCTTTACCGTGCTCGGAAAGAAAATGATTACCCGACGGGATTTTGATGCGAAGTTGGAAGGAATTTATTTGAAAGAAAGCGGACGCAAGGTGTTCGTGTCCGAGTGGGAGCGGCGTCTCGGGACCACGATCCGTCATCGGAGTATTGGGCGAGAGGTGTCCTATCGCCGGTTGATCCGTCTGGAGTTGTATAAATTGGAGAAACACTTGGTGGAGGGGGAGGAATATCGGCCGTTCGTAGCTCAGTGGTAATGGAAGGGAGGGGAGAGTGGACTCGGCGGCGTGAGGGCAGGAAGGGGGCAGCGCAGCTGTGAGCCCTCGCTTCCTGCCCGGGTGGCGTATGGTCAGCGGGTGAGGAGAGGGGAAGGTTCGGCTGTGTTCGTGATCCTGGTGTACGATGTGGCCCAGAAGCGGGTGGCGAAAGTGTTGAAAAAGTGCCGGGAGTATCTGACATGGGTGCAAAATTCGGTGCTGGAGGGGGAGATCACGAAGGCGAATTTGTACAGGCTGAAAAGGGAGTTGAAGCAAATCATTGAGGAGGACGAGGATTCGGTGATTATTTATATTTTGAGAACGACAACCTACTCGGAAAGGCAGATTATGGGGGTTGAGAAGGGGAAGTTTGATCAGATTTTGTGATGACAGCTGAGTGGAGGGACGACCGGGCGCGAGCCATGTTGGAGAGGCAAATAGAGAATTGTGGGTTGATCGGGAGCCTGGGCTGGTGGTCCGGCTCCTCACTTTGTAGCCCAGCGCTGGCTCCCCAACCTAGACCCCATTTTCCGCATGTCAGATTTTGTCGAATAACGGCATTTCGAGGAGTCTCAGGAGGAGACTGCCTATCCAACTCCGAATTGTCCTTGTATTAGGATTCGGAGGGGAGAAATATGCAACTTCCGGGTGTTACGGTGGAGGTTCACAAGCTGGAAGCGGCACCGCTGGTGGCGTACTTGTGTCGAGAGCTTCGGGTGGCGGAGATCATGGCGGATGAGGCTCAGGCGATTGAGAAGGCGGTGGCCCAGCAGGAGCGGCTGAGCTACCACTGCAAAGCCGATGCCGAGGTGACCCTGGAAGATTGGTGGCGGCGTCATAATCGCTGGGAATTTCATCATGTCACCGGCCAGGTGGTGCAGGAAAGGACCGTGAAACGGCGGGTGGGACGCCCGCGACAACACGATCCCGACTCAGGGAGCGTCGAGGTGGTTCGGTGGCGGGTGAACTTCACGGTGGAACCCGACACAGAGGCCATTGAACAGCGACGGCGGCGGGAGAGGACCTTTGTCCTGATCAGTAACGTCCCGCGGACGCGTCGGGCCCACGATGCCGATCTGCTGCGGGATTACAAAGGCCAGATCGACGTCGAGAACTTGTTTCGGGCCCTGAAACAGCCCTATTTTGTGCACGGGATCTTCGTCAAGACCCTCAAACGCGTGTTGGCATCAGCTTACGTCTTCCTGTTGGGGCTGCTGGTGTCGCGATCATTCAACACTGGGTGCGCCAAGGGATGCGGGAGGATCAACAAACGGCACTGGCGATCGCGGGTGCGAAGTTTCGCTCTCCGACCACCCGTACATTACTGAAAGAGTTTGACGGGTTAACCCATATGATCGTGCGGTTGCCGGATGGGACGGTCACCCATCATCTTCAAGGACCCACCGAGACGGGGATCCAGATTCTTCGATGGATTCGGATCCGGACGGATAACCGCTTGATGGGAGTTTCATTGCCACCGGCTGAAAGTGGGTAATCGACATCATAGCGAAGCGGCCTTCGACATCATGTGACAACTGAATCCTCCGAGAGGTCCTCGTTTGTGGAAATGACGTCGAACCTTGTCGAAATAGGTAGATAATCAATTCCATGTTTCGACATTCTTCGATATGGGAAAAATGGGCTCGACCCGCGGGATGGGAGGTATTGAGTGATCGCAGTAAGCTAAAAATTCTGATTTCAACAACCGCGCCCTCTACAAGGGAAGGATTTGTTGCAATTCCTGTTTATGGAAATGTCGTCGATCGGAGATCGAGCAAAAACCCCGGGGGATCGACGACAAGAGACGGGTCGCTCAAAGTCACCAGAATCCGCGTCATCTGAAACAAAGACTCCGTTTCAGGAGTTGACGCACTTCTCCGCACACTGTATGCTAGTAGCGACAGATCCCTTGTATAATGCGGAAAAAATGGGTTCGTAGCGTGCCTATGAGGAATGGAAACTGACCGCTCCTGCGGCCTGAATCACGTTCGAATCCAGGGTTCGTAGCGTGCCTATGAGGAATGGAAACCTCCACTTCGGACAGGTGACGTGTCTCCATGATGTATTGTTCGTAGCGTGCCTATGAGGAATGGAAACTCTCCATGCTGTTGTGACCTCCTCTCTTGCCATTCCCGTTCGTAGCGTGCCTATGAGGAATGGAAACTCACGGTTTCCTGGTCCTCGGTATCAGGGGGACAGACGTGTTCGTAGCGTGCCTATGAGGAATGGAAACCGGACCTCCTACGGTCCATGTTCCTAGGCCGGGGCCGGGTTCGTAGCGTGCCTATGAGGAATGGAAACCGCCCCGCATACGGGACATGCTGCGCACTATGTACGAGGTTCGTAGCGTGCCTATGAGGAATGGAAACATGGATTTCCTGGGCGGACTGATACAGAACGCCCTGAAGTTCGTAGCGTGCCTATGAGGAATGGAAACTGCGTCAGCGAGCGGCATGGAGATCGACTGGTATTCGTTCGTAGCGTGCCTATGAGGAATGGAAACTAGGATTTTTGGTGTCGATTCCCATATTGCTCATCGTGTTCGTAGCGTGCCTATGAGGAATGGAAAC